>NZ_NFJA01000126.1:0-7581 GCF_002159615.1 Bacteroides sp. An279 | reverse complement strand
CTGTTCTTCGTCAGATAGCCCGCTATCTTCCTCATCACAGAAGCGAAAATGCCTCAAAAACTCATCCCAAATCATCGCACGATAAATTCAAAACAGCTTCTTACTTATACACAACAATGGTTACCTTTTCGTAAGTATCTGATGTTCAAGTACCTACTTGTACGATTAAATTCCTCTTGGTAACTTTGCAGCACAAAAGGAAATAAAGGCACTTTTAGTAAGTAATAACTCATTAAACAAATAAGAGCTTATCTTTCCAAACTGGGCAAAACGGTAGAGACACGCATCACGGACTATCATGTGGGCGGAACCGGAAATCATGAGGTGGTGATGGCGGAAGGTATGCCCCAATTTACGAAAGGGGAAATCTATGGCGGCATGATGAAAGGATTCGCGCAGGCTTTCGGCGATGCCCTGACCGACATGCCTACAGGCAAGGCTTCGGAAGTGGCATTCGGCACTACGCAGACTTGGGCAGGAGTTCCGTTCGAGTTCCGTCACGGAGCGACATCCGATTTTCCGGGCGCAAGCATCCTGATAGGAGGCAAGGCATATTATACGCACTGGACTCCGGCAAAGGCACACGTAAGCCATTTGCAGGTTTCTTCTCCGGCTGCCATTGATGCGGAAATAGCAGAAGCGGAAAAGTCATTGGCATCAGGAGCGGAACTGTTCATCGGCGGACACGGAGGTGCGGCAAAGCGCGATGCGGTAGAGTTCAAAATCGACTATCTGAAAAAGATGAAAGAGGTGCTCGGCAATAACCAAACGGCACAAGCTTTTATGGACGACATGAAGAAAGCTTTCCCCGGACTGCCGGGAGAAACCGGACTGGAAGAGTTGAGTGAGGCACTCTACAAATAATTATCGAATAAAACCAATCAGGAGTTAAAAGGGAGTTATAAGGAGTTATCGTCCGCCAGGCGGACTGGGAGTTAGACGCCAATACTTTTTGCATCGTTTTCAGAAACAAGACTATTGACCTTTAACTCCTATAACTCTTGTGAAACATAACTATGTTTATACTATGCATGGTATAAATTTGTGCATTTCCTTGAACATCTCCTACCGTTTCTGTAGAGACATGTGCACATCGTCTCTACTACGTGGCATATACAAAATACATATTTTAATGCCGTTTAAAGTATAACTCCTGATTCGCATAAATAGTAAATACCCTCACTTTCCTGTCACGATACGTTTAATGTCATTCAGTTTGTTCAACGCTTCTATCGGTGTCAAGTTGTTCACATCCAGATGCAGGATTTCATCCCGTATCTGGCACAACACGGGGTCGTCAAGCTGGAAGAAGCTGAGCTGGACGCCGTCTTTAGGAGCAGAAGCCTGTACCTTCGGACGCGACACCATACCCTCCTGCCGGTTCTCTTGCTCCAGACGGTGCAGGATTTCATCGGCACGCTTCACGATGCTTTGAGGCATGCCCGCCATTTTTGCCACATGAATACCAAACGAATGCTCGCTTCCTCCACGCTCCAGCTTACGCAGGAAAATCACCTTATTATTGACCTCCTTGACCGTTACATTATAATTCTTGATACGCGGGAAAAGTGCTTCCATATCGTTCAACTCGTGATAGTGCGTGGCAAAAAGCGTACGGGCGTGGGCTTTCTTGTTCTCGTGGATGTGCTCTACGATAGCCCATGCAATGGAGATGCCGTCATACGTGGAAGTGCCGCGCCCCAACTCATCAAACAGCACCAGGCTTCGGGGAGAGAGGTTGTTCAGGATATTGGCGGCTTCATTCATCTCGACCATGAACGTTGATTCGCCCACCGATATGTTATCACTTGCTCCGACACGGGTGAATATCTTGTCCACCAGCCCGATATGCGCACTTTCGGCTGGCACAAAGCAGCCTATCTGAGCCAAGAGCGTGATAAGCGCCGTCTGGCGGAGCAAGGCAGACTTACCCGCCATATTGGGTCCCGTGATAATGATAATCTGTTGTGATTCCGTATCGAGATAGACATCATTGGCAATGTATTTCTCGCCCACGGGCAATTGCTTCTCGATGACCGGATGGCGTCCTTGCTTGATGTCGAGCACATCATCGTCGGCTACCACCGGACGGATATACTTGTTCTCGCGCGCCACATCGGCAAAAGAGAGCAGGCAATCCAGACGTGCGATTTGCGTGGCATTGATCTGGATAGCCGGAATAAACTCGGCAAGGTCTGCCACCAAGTCATTATAAAGCTTGGTTTCCAGTACCAGGATTTTATCTTCCGCCCCCAATATCTTCTCTTCGTATTCTTTCAGTTCCTGCGTGATATACCGCTCGGCGTTCACCAGCGTCTGCTTGCGTATCCACTCGGCAGGCACTTTCTCCTTGTGTGCGTTCCGCACTTCGATGTAATAGCCAAACACATTGTTATAGGCAATCTTCAGGCTGGGGATGCCGGTCTGCTCGATTTCGCGCTGCTGGATTTGAAGCAGGTAATCCTTTCCCGAATAGGAAATACGGCGCAGCTCATCCAGCTCGGCATTCACTCCGTCGGCTATCACCCCGCCCTTGTTCACCAGCAGAGGCGGGTCGTTCACTATCTCCTTCGCTATTTTATCCCGAATCGAGACGCAGAGGTTCAACTGCTCCCCGATGCGCCGGAGGCTTTCGTTGTCCGCGTTCAGGCAGGCATTCTTGATGGGTTCGATGGCTTGGAGCGCCACTTTCAGCTGTACCACCTCGCGAGGGGAGATACGTCCCACTGCGGCTTTTGATACGATGCGTTCTAGGTCGCCTATACGGTGCAGCTTCTCTTCGATAAAGTCCTTGAAGTCGGGCTCGCGGAAGAAATACTCCACTACGTCCAGCCGGGCGTTAATCGGTTTTACTTCCTTCAGGGGAAACACCATCCAGCGTTTCAGCAGGCGGGCTCCCATGGGGCTGATGGTATGGTCTATCACGTCCAGCAGGCTGGTGCCTCCCTCGTTCATGCTGCTTATCAGCTCCAGGCTGTGCACCGTAAACTTATCCAGCCGCACGTAGCGTTCCTCCTCGATGCGTGCCAACGAAGTGATATGCCCTATCTGATAATGCTGGGTCATGTCGAGGTATTGCAGGATGGCTCCAGCCGCGATGATGCCGTTCTTCAGATGCTCTACGCCGAAGCCTTTCAGGTTCTTGGTCTCGAAATGCTTCAAGAGCTTCTCGCGTGCCGAAGCTTCGGTAAACACCCAGTCATCCAGCTCGAAGGTGAAAAACTTGCTTCCGAAATTGCCTTCGAACATGGGTTTCTTGCCCCGCTCGAAAAGCACTTCCTTGGGAGCGAAATTATTCAGAAGCTTGTCGATGTAGTCAGAAGGTCCCTCGGCGGTCAGGAACTCGCCGGTAGAGATATCCAGAAAAGCGATGCCGCAGGCGGTTTTCCCGAAATGGATGGCGGCAAGGAAATTGTTCTCCTTATACGACAACACATTGTCGCTGATGGCAACGCCCGGCGTCACCAGTTCGGTAATGCCCCGCTTCACCAGTTTCTTCGTGGTTTTCGGGTCTTCCAGCTGGTCGCAGATTGCCACACGCCTTCCCGCACGTATCAGCTTAGGCAAATACGTATCAAGAGCATGATGCGGGAATCCTGCCATTTCCACCGTTTTCCCCTGCCCGTTGGCACGCTTGGTCAAGGTGATTCCCAGTATTTGCGAAGCGGTCACGGCATCTTCGGAATAAGTCTCATAGAAGTCGCCGCACCGGAAGAGCATCAACGCATCGGGATGCTTCGCCTTCAGGTCGAAATACTGTTTCATCATGGGGGTCAATACCACGTCATTATCTTTAGCCACTGTGTTGTCCTTTCTTTTATTAATGTGTTGTCCGTACCTGCAAAGGTACGAAAATTTCCCAAATATCTGCCTTCCGTGACGCAAGTATCTGCAACGCCCGGCGCAAGTACCTGCATGAACGGATGAACATAATAACGGAGCCTAGCTAATACTCATGCCGAGCATACAAAGGAAAGCCCCGCAAAAACGACGTTTTTACGGGGCTATACCTTAAAATGACCTGATTTGCGTTGGACTACCAGGATTCGAACCTAGACAAACAGAACCAAAACCTGTTGTGCTGCCATTACACCATAGTCCAAACTTTCGCGCTTTCCTTAGAAAGCGGTGCAAAGATAAGTGTTTTTTATAATATCCTCCAAATAATTCCCCACTTTTTTTATCTCTTTTTTCAATATTCCGTATCTTTGCCGCCTATAAATGCATAAGAGTTTATGAAAAAAACAGTATTAGGATTTATGTTAGGGGTAGGATGCGTATCGCTCCAAGCGATGACACCACTTTGGATGCGCGATGCTGTCATCTCACCCGATGGAAGCGAAATCGCTTTCTGTTACAAAGGAGATATTTATAAGGTGAATGCCAAGGGAGGCGAAGCACTACGACTCACCACACAACCTTCGTATGAATCAACCCCCGTATGGTCGCCCGATGGACAACAAATTGCTTTCGCCAGCGATCGCTTTGGAAGCGCCGACATCTTCGTGATGCCCGCCAGCGGAGGCGAAGCACGCCGGCTGACCAGCAATTCGGCAAACGAAACACCTTCTGCCTTCACGCCCGACGGCAAACACGTGCTGTTTTCTGCCTCCCTGCAAGACCCGGCAGAAAGTGCCATGTTTCCCACCAGTGCAATGACCGAATTATATCAAGTGTCCGTAGCGGGCGGACGCACTGAACAAGTATTAGGCACACCGGCGGAAAAAGTGTGCTATGCACCAGCGGGAACCTTCTTCCTCTATCAGGACCGGAAAGGATTCGAAGACGAATGGCGCAAGCATCACACTTCATCCATCACCCGGGACGTATGGATGTATGACACCACCAGCGGTAAACATACCAACCTGACCGCCCGACCGGGAGAAGACCGCGACCCTGTATTGAGTGCCGATGGAAAAACCGTGTACTTCTTGAGCGAACGCAATGGAGGTTCGTTCAACGTCTATCGCTTCCCGTTGGACCACCCTGCTGATGTGCAGCCCGTTACTTCATTCAAGGGAAACCCTGTACGCTTCCTCTCAATGAGCCACAACGGTACACTCTGCTACACCTACGATGGCGAAATCTATACCCAACCCAATGGAGGAAAACCCACTAAGGTCAATATCTCACTTATCCGCGATGAAGAGGAAATGCCCGTCACTTATAATTTTACACGCGGAGCTTCGGAAGCTACGGTATCGCCCGACGGCAAACAGGTGGCGTTCGTGGTGCGGGGTGAAGTGTTCGTGACATCCGTCGAATACGGCACCACCAAGCAAATCACCCATACACCCGAAGCCGAAGAAGGCGTTTCGTTCGGTGCGGACAACCGCACCTTGGTCTATGCCAGCGAGCGCGATGGCATAAGCGGACTTTACACCGCAAAAATCGTACGTAAAGAAGAAAAGAATTTCCCCAATGCCACGCTGATAGAAGAAGAAGCCCTGCTTCCCTCGAAAACCGTGGAACGAAGCTATCCGAAGTTCTCTCCCGACGGGAAAGAAATTGCCTTCATCGAAGGGCGTACCCGCCTCATGGTGCTGAACCTGAAGAGCAAGAAGGTGCGCCAGGTGACCGACGGGTCTACGTGGTACTCGCTTTCGGGAGGCTTTGACTATCAGTGGTCGCCCGACGGGAAATGGTTTGCACTGGAATTCATCGCCCACAAGCACGAGCCTTATTCGGACATCGGACTGGTTTGCGCCGACGGGAAAAGCCCGATTATCAACCTGACCAACAGCGGTTATACGAGCGGCATGCCCCGCTGGACCATGGACGGAAACGCCCTGCTCTTCACCACCGAACGGTATGGTATGCGCAATCATGCCTCGTGGGGCTCGCTGGACGATGTGATGATGGTCTTCCTGAACCAGGACGCATACGACAAGTTCCGCCTGAGCAAAGAGGATTACGAATTGCAAAAGGAACTGGAGAAAGAGCAGGAAAAAGCGGGTGAAACCGCTTCGAAAGACAAGAAAAAGGATAAAAAAGCGGATGCAAAAACAGATAGCGTGAAATTAATCACGGTTGAACCGGACGGCATAGAAGACCGCATCGTGCGCCTTACGCCCAACTCATCGCGCTTGTCCTCAGCCGCTATCTCGAAAGACGGAGAAACCCTGTACTATTTATCTGCGTTCGAAGGCGGATTCGACATGTGGAAAATGGACTTGCGCAAGCATGAGACCAAGCTTCTGCACAAAATGGACGCGCGCTGGGCAAACATGGAAACCGACCGCGAAGGGAATTTCTTTGTACTGGGAGGCGGAACCATGCAGAAGATGGACGGGAAATCGGAAAAGCTGGAACCGATTACCTACCGTGCCGAAGTGAAAATGAACCCCTACGAAGAACGCGAATACATCTTCGACAACATCTACCGCGAGGAAAAGGCACGCTTCTACAACGTGAACATGCACGGCGTGGACTGGGATGCCTTGACGGAGACCTACCGCAAGTTCCTGCCTCATATCAATAACAATTATGATTTCGCCGAAATGCTGAGCGAATGGCTGGGCGAACTGAACGTATCTCATACCGGCGGACGCTTCTATCCCGAACTGGACACCGAAAGCACTGCCCAGCTGGGGCTATTGTATGACTGGGACTATACGGGCAACGGATTGCGCATCGCCGAAATCATCGAGAAAGGGCCTTTCGACCGCAAGAGTACCCGTGCCAAAGCCGGTGTGATTATCGAGAAAATCAACGGCCAGACCCTCGAAGCCGAGAAAGACTATACTCCTTTATTAAATGGGCAGGCAGGCAAGAAGACTTTGGTATCGCTTTACGACCCTGAAACAAACCAACGCTGGGAAGAAGTGGTGAAACCCATAAGCAACGGAGCAATGAATGGCTTGCTCTATACGCGCTGGGTAAAACAACGTGCGGAGGACGTAAAACGCTGGTCGAACGGACGTTTGGGCTATGTGCACATCGAATCGATGGATGATTCCAGTTTCCGTTCGGTTTACTCGGACATCTTGGGCAAGTACAACCAATGCGAAGGCATCGTGATAGACACCCGCTTCAATGGAGGCGGACGCTTGCACGAGGACATCGAAGTATTGTTCAGCGGAAAGAAATACTTCACCCAAGTCATCCGCGGACGCGAGACCTGCGATATGCCTAGCCGGCGCTGGAACAAGCCTTCCATCATGGTGCAATGTGAAGCGAACTACTCGAACGCACACGGCACCCCGTGGGTATACAAGCATCGCGGACTGGGCAAGCTGGTAGGTGCGCCCGTTCCCGGAACCATGACCAGCGTAAACTGGGTAACGACGCAAGACCCGACCCTCGTATTCGGCATTCCGGTGGTAGGCTATCGCCTCCCCGACGGAAGCTATCTGGAAAACACCCAGCTTGACCCCGACATCTATGTGCTGAACGCTCCCGAAACGATTGTGAAAGGAGAAGATACACAATTGAAAGCAGCCGTAGATGAATTGCTGAAAGAAATCGGAGAATAAGAAGCTGTTTTGAATTTCTCCAAAAAGTTTTTCTTGGCTTGATGTGTTCGTTTTCGTGTGTGCTTTGGGCGATTTTTTGGTCCTTTTCGCTCCTGTTCTTCGTCAG
>NZ_NFJA01000125.1:0-7841 GCF_002159615.1 Bacteroides sp. An279 | reverse complement strand
TGCTTCTGTGATGAGGAAGATAGCGGGCTATCTGACGAAGAACAGGAGCGAAAAGGACCAAAAAATCGCCCAAAGCACACACGAAAACGGATACATCAAGCCAAGAAAACTTTTTGGAGAAATTCAAAACAGCTTCTAAAGATAAAGAATGTATGCCAAGCCAAATTTGCAAGGATTCTTTATGCTAAATCCTTCATTCTTCATTTATAAAATCGTATCTTTGCACTTGTAATATTCAAAAAAATATGGGTATGAAAACACACCTTTATTACTACATCGCAATTGTATGCATCATTCTCGGAACTTCATGCACCTCCGGGCAAAAACAGCATGCGACCGAAGAACACACGTCCATACAAAAAGAAAATGTAGCCACACAACCAGACAAAGCACAGTTCCCTTTCCCCGACATTCCAGTGATGTTGACTGAGCCGGAGGAACGTCGTGAGTTTCTATTGGCACACTATTGGGATAATTTCAACTTCTCCGATACGACTTTACTTAATAACCGTGACATAACCGAACAAGGATTCGTCAATCACATCTCGTTACTGGCAGATGGTGAAAGTTCTTCACAAGAAATCACAAAGAGTCTGGATGCTCTCTGCTCGCATATAGAACAGCAACAGGAAGCGTGCAAAACATTCATGCATTTGTTCGACGAATATTTATACAATCCCAACTCACCCTTATACAACGAAGCATTGTATCTTGTTTACCTGAACCGTATGCTGCAAAGCAAAACCATAGACGATGCGACTAAAAGCACATTGGCTTTCAAACAAAAGCTCATCAGCCGGAACCAGCCTGGTACACTTGCTTCTGACTTTACGTATTATCTACCCAACGGACAGGCAAGCAAACTTCATCAAACTCCAGCCTCAAACAACCGTCTGCTGCTGATATTCTATGATCCGGAATGCCCCAGTTGTCATGAAATCATGCAAGACATGCTGCACGACCAGACCTTGGCAGATGCTGTAACCGATGGGAAACTCACCGTATTGGCCATTTACACCGAAGGTAATCCAGAAGCATGGCGTAGCGATCTCTCCAACCTCCCGGCCAACTGGATGGTAGGCACCGACCGTGAGGCTATCAAGCTAAACGCCCTCTATGACCTGAAAGCCATGCCATCGCTTTACCTGCTTGATGGGAATAAAAAAGTCATTTTGAAAGATGCCCCCTACGCACGTATCCGTGCCGCATTACATTTTTAAGAAACAGTTTCTTAGTTTCCGCTTTTGAGAATATTTGCCTGAACATAAATCAACAAATAAAAGACAAATCACATAGCTGCCTTGTTTGTAAGATTATTAATCTTACAAACGATGCAGCTATATTACGGAGAGACCAAAGCTTGCTTGTCATGCCGGATGTGTAATCTGGCATAATTGAAGAAGCGGATTTGCAATCCAACATGATATTAGCAACAAGAGTGATACCGACAGTATGTATTCCATTAAAATGTACAATTGCACACCGCTCAACATATAAATACCCAACCACAACATATCGGTTTTTAACTCCTCGCCAACTTCCCTAACTTCTTAATTTTTATCAGAATCTGTTGAGGCTATGAAGCATATAAGTCATTACGGACAGTTATAATGGCACTTATAGGTAGTTACGGGAATAATTGTGTTTCGTAGTAAAGTTTAAGAAGCTGTTTTGAATTTCTCCAAAAAGTTTTTCTTGGCTTGATGTATCCGTTTTCGTGTGTGCTTTGGGCGATTTTTTGGTCCTTTCCGCTCCTGTTCTTCGTCAGATAGCCCGCTATCTTCCTCATCACAGAAGCGAAAATGCCTCAAAAACTCATCCCAAATCATCGCACGATAAATTCAAAACAGCTTCTAAATCTTACTTGCCCGTAATATCTCACGTTTACCTTCTGGAGGACCGGGCAAGCGTTCTACGGTAAAGCCTGCAGCTTGTAGGGTACGACGCACGATACCTTTAGCACAATAGGTAGTGAGGATACCTCCAGGATTCAAATGGGTAAAAAGACGGGTAAAGAGTTCCGGACTCCACATCTCAGGTTGTTTTTCGGGAGCGAAGGCATCGAAATAGATTATGTCGTACAAATCGGGGAAAGTATAGGTAGTAAAGTCGGTTTGTACCTTGTGTAAAGTGAAAAAAGGGGTAAGCGGAACGTCTTTTTCCCATGGTGCAGTATGAAGTGTACGGAAAGCTGTGGCATGTTCGGGAGAAATCTGTTCGGGATAAGCAAGACAGTTTGCCAGTTCGGGTGTTATAGGGTAGCGTTCAAGGGTGGTATAATGTACGGTACGTCCGGATTTTCCAGCTGCAAGCAAGGTAAGGAAGGCATTCAGTCCTGTGCCGAAGCCTATTTCCAATATGTGGGGAGAGGGAGAAGGATGGTGTTCCAGTCCCATTCGGATAAAGATGTGTTCCGATTCGGTGAGTGCTCCTTTTACAGAATGGTAGTGTTCATTCAATTCGGGGACGAAGAGTGTGTTGCTTCCATCAGCGGTTTGTTCGAGTTCTATCATCTTTATTTGTGGTTTAGTCAATATATTTCAAGTTAAAGCCAGATTTTTTCACTTCTTACATTAAATCAATTACCCCTAGCGTTGCAGCTACCAAGATAGTATAACGTGCCAGTTTTCCAAGGGTCATCGAGAGTGTTACTATCCATACGTTGGCGCGCATCCAACCCAGCACAATGAGGATGGCGTCACCTATCACAGGCAAGAAAGAAAACAATGCCATCCACGAACCTCGCCCACGAATAAAACGTTCGGCACGGTCCATCTGTTTTTTATCTACCTTCAGGTATTTCTCTATCCATTCCATTTTGCCCAGATGCCCTATCCAGTAGCAAGTAATGCCTCCTAATGCATTGCCACTGGTTGTAGCAATTGTAGACCATACAGGATCCAACCCTAATCCTACACATGCCAACAGAACAGCTTCAGATGAGAATGGCAAGACAGTTCCGGCAAGAAAGGCGGAAATAAACATCCCGATGTATCCCCAGTCTGTCAGAAGTTGAAAAAATGCATCCATAGATTAAATAAACAAAGTGAAACCCATAAGATAAGGGTAGTATTGAACAGGATATGCGAAACCCGGTTGAACGTCAGGGCAAAATAATGTGCACTTATCAAAGAGGCAGGAATCAACATCAATGGTAACAATGCCTGGAAATATTGTGGCTGTAACACACACAAAAGGTTAAGCCAAAGCATCATCCATACAAAGATACGCAACAGAATACGTGTCTGTACTTTGTCTTTGAAGGCAGACCGCAGGTAGAATGTGCCGTAAATACCGGAGAATATCAGAACAATGCTCCATGACACATAATGAGTGAGCGTCAGTGTATGATAGTTGATGGGCTGGAATTGGAACAGACGCATCAGGTAAGGATAAACCGCTTCTAAGTCGTCCGTCCATACGTAGTATCCGAACAGTAGCCAGTAGGGTAGTGTAAAGCCGATAATGCCGGCAAAGAAACTACGGATATTGAGTGAACGCAGGCTGATAGTGTGTATATATAATAAAGGTGTAAGCCAGGCCAATGCAGGAAGTATAAAACTGCTTAGCCCCAGACAGAAGAATGCTTGAAACAGGGCTCCAGAAGCATAAGGAGACTCGTAGCTCCGAAAAAGGAACAAGAGCATCAGTATAAACAAAACTGGCAAAATACATGTCAGCGAAGTTTCGTGTAAGAACGGCATAGCTGCATAAAGCAACAGGAACAGAACTGCGGGAAGTGTAGTGCGGGTACGTATTAAAACGAACTTGGTTTCTGTTTCAATCAGCAGGTAAGAGGTAAGTCCATATGCCAGCAACGAACTTATGCTTGGCCAATCATGAACCGAAGAAAGTGTCCAAACGATCAGCGTAAGAATAGCAGCTACAGGAAGGGTCAATCTTCCTGTAGCTACTTGGTATTGGAATCTGTTTCTTGATGAAAACATAATTAACAGTTCATTGATTTATGACACACAGATAATATAACGAGTATCATTTATAAATCAAATCCGATGTCGGAACGGAAATATTTCTTCTCGAAATGAATCTTTCCGGCATTGGTGAACGATTGTCTTAAGGCTTCTTCTTTATTGGTTCCATACGAGCTGACGGCAATGACACGTCCGCCGTTTGTTACCACTTGCCCGTCTTTTATTGCCGTTCCGGCATGGAACACGATGCTTCCGCCTGCTTTGGCTTCTTCAATGCCGCTGATGGGGAATCCTTTCTGATAGGCTTCGGGATAACCGCCGGATACCAGCATGACACATACGGCTGAGCGCGAATCGATTTCCAAGGTCTTTTCATGGAGGTTTCCGTTTGCCACGCCTTCAAAGAGGTCTACCAGGTCGCTCTTGATGCGAAGCATGACGCTTTCCGTCTCGGGGTCGCCCATACGTACATTGTATTCGATGACCATCGGGTCTCCTTTTACGTTGATAAGCCCGAAGAAGATGAATCCTTTGTAGTCCAATCCTTCAGCAGCCAGCCCTTCTACCGTGGGACGGATAATGCGGTCTTCTACCTTTTGCATCCATGCTTTGTCGGCAAACGGAACGGGAGATACCGAACCCATACCGCCAGTATTCAGTCCTTTGTCGCCTTCGCCGATGCGTTTGTAGTCTTTGGCTTCGGGCAGAATCTTATAATGTTTTCCATCGGTCAGTACAAATACCGAACATTCGATGCCGCTCAGGAATTCTTCGATGACAACGGTTGCCGAAGCGTTTCCGAACATTCCTCCCAGCATTTCCTTCAGTTCTTTCTTAGCTTCTTCCAGAGTGGGAAGGATAAGCACGCCTTTGCCGGCACACAAGCCGTCGGCTTTCAGCACGTAAGGTGCCTGCAGGGTTTCGAGGAATGCCAGTCCTTCTTCCAGGTTGGCAGAAGTTATGCTTTTATAGCCTGCCGTAGGGATGCCGTGACGTTGCATGAACCCTTTAGCGAATTCCTTGCTTCCCTCCAAGGTTGCTCCGGCTTTCGACGGACCGATAACCGGAATATTTTTCAAGGCTTCATCGTTGCGGAAGAAGTCGTAGATGCCTTTTACCAGCGGGTCTTCAGGACCCACTACCAGCATGTCGATGCCGTTTTCAAGGACAAAACGTTTGATGGCTTCGAAGTCATCGGCTTTGATGGCTACGTTTTCGCCTACCTCTTGCGTTCCGGCATTGCCCGGAGCGATGTACAGCTTTTCTATTTTCGGACTTTGTGCGATTTTCCATGCCAATGCATGTTCGCGTCCGCCTGAACCTAATAACAGTAGTTTCATATCCGTTCGATTTAAGTTGATGTCTTTTATTATATTTATTCACCACAGAGGACACAGAAGCACACTGCGTTTTTATTATTTCCTCTGTGGTGAAATCGGGTCATATCGGGTTATTTTAAATAATCAAGGAAATAACGCGTGATGTGTTCATGCAGGTGAACGCGGTCACGTCCCATCATGTTATGCCCGTCTTCGGGATAGATGAAGAGGTCGGGATGCGTTCCGGCATCGATGCATGCACGCAGGAAGGTAATCGTATGTTGGGGAACGCACGTGGGGTCCATTCCGCCGATGATGATTTCCAACCTTCCTTTCAGATTGCCGGCTTTGGCTTTCAAATCCCGACTTTTATATCCTTCGGGATTGGTTTGCGGCGTGTCCATATAGCGTTCGCCGTACATCACTTCGTAATATTTCCAGTCGATGACCGGACCTCCAGCCACGCCTACCTTGAAGAGGTCAGGGTAAGTCAGCATCAGGTTGGTGGTCATATAGCCGCCGAAACTCCAGCCGTGTACGCCTATCTTTCCGGCATCCACATACGGAAGTGATTGCAGGAACTTGACTCCTTCCACTTGGTCTTTGGCTTCTTCTGCGCCTAATTGGCGGAAGGTGCAGTTTTCGAACTGAATGCCCCGGTTATCACTTCCCCGGTTGTCTACCGTGAGCATTACATAGCCTTGTTGTGCCATATAAAGGTCCCATCCGCGTGCATCATAGAAGCGTGTGTTGTGAATCATCTGTGCGTGCGGACCGCCATATACGTAGATAATGGCAGGGTATTTCTTGTTCGGGTCGAAGCCCACCGGCTTAATCAGGCGATAATACAGGTCGGTCTTTCCGTCGGCGGCTTTGATGGTGCCGATGCTGATTTCGGGCAAGTTGTATTGTTCTTTCATCGGGTCGGTGGCAGTAAGCAATGTAACGCCCTTTTTCCCGTCGGTAGGCAGGATGCTGATTTCACGTGGAACATCGTTCGAAGTGAAATTGTCTATCAGGAATGTTCCGTTTTCCGAGAGTTGCGCGCGGTGCATTCCGTCCCGTTTGCCTATCAAGGTACGTTTCCCGGTCTTTACATCGAGGCTGAAGACATTGGTCTGGAGCGGAGAGATTTCCGTGCTTCCGATGATGACGGTCTTCATCTTCTTGTTAAAGCCTAAGATTTCCTGCACCAGCCAGTCTCCTTGGGTGAGCGGGGTGGTCTGCAGGTATTCGCAATACGTGTCGTCCGCATCCTTTCCGGTTTTCCATTCGCCTGCCTGAGGCTTTTGGGTATCCATTAGATAAAGGTGGTGATACCCGTCGCGTTGGCTCCAGTAGATGAACTTGGTTTCGTCCCAGGGCAAGAAAGCCAAGGGGTGTTGCGGCTCTACGTAACGGGCATGCTTCTCTTCGTAAAGCACGCCTTTCTTCTCGCCGGTTTCGGCATTGTATTGCACCAGTTGTGCGTGGTTCTGGTCGCGGTTCAGTTCGATGACATAGATGTCTTTCTCGTCGGGCGACCAGCTGATGTTGGTAAAGTAACGGTCGGTTGGGTCACCTGCCTGCAGGTAAATGGTTTTTCCCGTCTTTACATGATAGATGCCGACGGTCACCTTGTGGCTGGTCATGCCTGCCATCGGATATTTGTCGGGCACGAGGGTTGCGATGCGGGTGGTGGTGTTCACCTGCGGATAATCGGTCACCATGCTTTGGTCCATCCGGTAGAAGGCCAGATACGTGCCTTTCGGGCTCCAAAACGTACCTTTCATGATGCCGAACTCGTTGCGGTGAACCGCTTGGCCGTAAACGATGTCGTTATCTATTTCCTTTACACCCGTTGGGTGCGGGCTTACCGCGGTGGAAAAATCCCCGTGGTTGGCAATATATAAATGGTCGCCTGCCGTATAAGCAAGATAGCCGTTCTCTTTGCAGAAATCAAGGTTGGTGGCGTTTGCTTCTTGGATGCGGAACATGTTGGTTAACTTCTTCTGGATAAAGTCATAGAAGAAGACATAGCTTTCACTTTTTTCTTCATCTCCCACATAGTCCGAAAACATCAGGAGGTTCCGGTTTTCCCAAGGCAGGGAAGCGCCTTGCAGGGTGTGAAGCGGCTTGATGGGAGCTAAAAGTTTGTACGGCTTTTCTCCGTTTTGCAAGGCTTCGTTCACTTCTTTCAATGTCACCAGTATAGTTTCTTCTCCGGTACGATTATCTATTTGCCTGATATCGTCCACATCTGCACGCACACATACATCTCCCCACCATTGCAACCCTGGTAAGTTTTGAGGAGTCAGGTTAAAATAATTGCTTCCACCGGGAATCACATCATCCAGTGTGAACGCTTTTTTTTCTTGGGCGCACAAAGTAACGGTCATGCAAAGTGTTATAATAAATGATAGAAATTTTTTCATATAGGTTGTGATTTTAGTTTTTGAGTTCTTTAGTTTGTAAGTTTTTCAGGCTCTTGAGTTCTTGAAACTTTAGAAGCTGTTTTGAATTTCTCCAAAAAGTTTTTCTTGGCTTGATGTATCCGTTTTCGTGTGTGCTTTGGGCGATTTTTTGGTCCTTTCCGCTCCTGTTCTTCGTC
>NZ_NFJA01000124.1:0-7865 GCF_002159615.1 Bacteroides sp. An279 | reverse complement strand
ATTGTTTGGTACCTTTAAAGATATAACATTTTTCCAATTGACCGACTGATTTGAGATCTGAAGATGCTTATAACATTATTCTTGAATCAATTCAAAACAGTTTCTTATATTTGTTTCATAATCTTTTAATAATGCAAAACTAAAAAGAGACGTATGAAAGATCAGTTGAAACATTTCTTACTGTTTGCTGTGCTTACCATTTGTTGTACAGCTACGGCGGTGGCACAGGCTACCGTGAAAGGTATGGTGGTGGATGCAGGTACAAACGAGCCTCTTATCGGGGCTACGGTTGCTGTGCAGGGGACTACGCAGGGGGCTATCACCGATGTGAACGGAGGTTTCACATTGAAGCTTGCTAAAAAGGGAGTTACCATCGTATTTACATACTTGGGCTATAAAGAGAAGACCGTAACAATCGGGAAGGATGGAGAGGTAGACTTGGGTACCATCCTGATGGAATCGGATGCACAGATGCTCCAGGACGTGGTGATTACTTCGTCGGTGGCTATCGCCCGCAAGACGCCGGTAGCCGTGTCCAGCGTAAGCATGGACTTTATTGAAGAAAAGCTCGGTACGCAGGAGTTTCCCGAAATCCTGAAGTCGACTCCGGGTGTGCATGCCAACAAGGAAGGCGGAGGTTATGGTGACTCTGAAATCTATATGCGTGGGTTCGGCAACGAGAATATCGCCGTGATGGTGAACGGTGTGCCGATGAACGATATGGAGTGGGGAGGCATCTATTGGTCGAACTGGGCAGGACTGACCGATGTGACACGCACCATGCAGACCCAGCGCGGTTTGGGTGCTTCGAAGGTATCGGCTCCTTCGGTAGGTGGTACCATTAATATCGTAACTCGCGGACTGGATAGCGAAAAAGGCGGAACCCTTGCTTATTCGATGGGGAACGACGGCATGAACAAGATTTTGTTCAGCGTTTCTACCGGTGTGTCGAAAAGCGGCTGGGCAATGACGTTGCTCGGTGCCCGTACGTGGGGTAACGGTTATGTGCAAGGCACTGACTTCGAAGGATACAATTATTTCCTGAACATTTCGAAACGCATCAATGAGGCACACCAGTTGTCGTTGACGGCTTTCGGTGCTCCGCAAAAGCACTACCAGCGTGACGGTGCCCTGACCATTGCCGGCTGGCAATATGTGGAAAAGGTATTCGGGGTGAAGAATTACAAATACAACTCTACGTACGGATTCGATAACAACGGTCAGCGTCGGAGTTCGGAATACAACGTATACCACAAGCCGCAAATCAGCTTAAACCACCAGTGGCAGATTGATGAGAAATCATCGCTGAGTACGGTGGCATACGTGTCTATCGGACGCGGTTACGGAAATTCAGGTCAGGCAAATGAAGACTATGGGTATTCATACCGCGACTGGAATGGAGGTTATTATGGCGAATTAATGACCGAGTATCGTAAAGCCGATGGTACGTTCGATTATGGAAAAATCGAAGACATCAATGCGGCAAGTGAGTATGGTTCGATGATGGTCATGAGCCAGTCGAAGAACTATCATAACTGGTATGGTTTGCTCTCTACCTATACGACCAAGTTCGGCGAATACTTCGATTTCTACGGAGGTATCGATTTCCGTTATTATAAAGGTACGCATACGAACGAGATTTCGGATCTGTTCGGCGGCCAGTATTTCATGGATTCTACCCGCGGCGATGTACAGGTGGAAAACAATGCCAATGCTGCCAATTCGGCATGGAGATACCAGAAACTGGGTGTAGGCGATGTGGTGTACCGTGACTATGACGGACACGTATTGCAAGAGGGGGCTTTCTTCCAGACCGAGTTCAACAAGGATAAGCTCTCGGCTTTCGTGGCAGGTTCGTTATCGAATACCACGTATTGGCGTTACGACCGTTTCTATTACGACGAGGCTCATGCCAAATCCGATAAAATCAGCTTCTTGGGCTTTACGGCAAAGGGTGGTGCCAACTACAACATCACCGACAATCACAATGTATTCTTTAACTTAGGATATATCAGCCGTGCGCCGAAGTTCTCTTACGGTGCTTTCATGCAAGCCACTACGAGCCATGCCATCAACAAGGATGCCAAGAACGAGAAAGTCTTGTCGTTCGAGTTGGGATACGGTTTCCGCAACGAGTGGCTGAGCGCGAACGTGAATGCTTATTATACCAAATGGCTGGACAAGACCATGACCAAGAGCGGTACGATGGATAACCAGATGGAATATTTCATGAACATGACCGGTGTGAACGCCTTGCACAAAGGTATCGAGCTGGATGTGAAAATCACTCCGTTGAACTGGCTGGAGCTGACGGGTATGTTCTCGTTGGGTGACTGGAAATGGGACAGCAACGCTACGGGATATGCTTACGATGCTTACGGTCAGGCATTGACGGCTGAAGGAACCGTTACCACAGTAGGTGCTGCCGACCATGCCAATGCCAAGATTAACCTGAAAGGTGTGCGTGTAGGAGGTTCGGCACAGACCACGGCGGCTATCGGCGCTACCTTCAAGATTGGCAAGTCCATCCGTGTAGGTGCCGACTGGACGTATTACGGACGCAACTATGCGTACTATTCATTGTCGGGAAGCAACCTGTCGTTGGGCAGGGAGGTATCTGTGCTCGACCCGTGGAAGATTCCGGCAGCCAGCCAGTTTGACCTGAATGCTTCTTACCGCTTCAAGATCGGCAAGCTGAATGCTATCCTTTCCGGAAACGTGAACAACTTGCTGGATTACCAGTATATCTCGAAGGCATACAATCCGAATACGCTTTCTTCTTCAACCCTGCAGGAAGCTACCGCCGACAACATTTATTGCTACTATGCGTTCGGCCGTACGTATAGCTTGAGACTGAAAGTAAATTTCTAATCCTAAACAAAAGAAATGCAGTATATGAAAAAGATAATATTGATGTCGACCGTATTGCTGGCGGGCTTGTCGGCATGCGAAGATTATAACGACCAGTTTAATATTGATTCTTCCCTGACCGATGTGAAGACGGGCGTTACCATCCAGCTGGCTTCTTCCGATTACGGAACCATAGCGGGAATGGAAGCGAACAAGGAACTTGCCTTGTCGAAAGACCCGGAAGGGCAGACCTATGTGGCGGCTTTGGAAGCCATCGGCAAGAACAAGTATTTTGCCGATGCCACGGAAGCCGAATGGTATTTGCCTGCTTTTATCGATTATAAATATCCGAATGCCGATACCGGTTCGCGCATCTCGGTACAATATAATATGTACAGAGGGCAGTCGGGCTATCTGGCCGATTTCAAGAAGATTTCGGATTACACACTGACCAATAACGATTACCGTAGCGTATGGAACGGGACTTCTACCGCTACTTACTTGTCTCCGTCTACACTGAGACAGATTCCTTCGGTACTGGAATCCAGAATGGAAGACCCGCAAGAAGGAGATATGGTAGCCGTGAACTATGCTTACTCGGAGTTCGAGCCCGGTGCGGGAGGCGGTGTCATTCCGGTAGTGTATCAGCAGGTTAATACCTTCGACGGAGAAGCCGGAAATTACGTCATTGCGGCTAAAGCCAACGATGGCAATTATTATCCTTTCGGCAAGCTGGATGACCCGAGTAAACCTTATGGATATATCTATCCCGATGCGATTACCGTGACCGATGGCATTATTTCTTCGGATAACGGTTCAGAGCAGGTTGTTACGATCGAAGAAGGTTCGGAAGGCTATACGTTGTTGAATAGCTACATGCAGTACATCTACATGGACGAGACACACGATAATTTTAACTTTACGACTTCTTTACCAACGGAAGGCGGAGAATGGTCGTTTGAGTCGAACGGAGACGGCACGTTTAAGCTGAAGAATATCGAAAGGGACAAGACCGTAAAACTGACTCTTTATAACGATTCGTATAGCTACGGAAGCTATGCAGCTTCGCGCTACACGTATGTGGAGGATGCGATGAAGGAAGAAAGCAAATTGTTTGCTATTAAAAACATTACTGTTCCTGAAGATCTGTCTGCTGTATGGTCTCATGATGCCTCATACGGTTATTATAAAGCGACAGGATATGATGATGCAAATAAGAAAAACTTGGCAGCCGAAAGCTGGTTTGTGTCTTCCGAAATCGACTTGTCGGAAGCGCAGAATCCAGTACTGAACTTTGATTTTGCTTTCAATTTCTTGAATGGGAACAATGCGGCTGATTTTATGCAACTGAAAGTCTCTACTGATTATACCGGTGATGTACAGGCAGCTACGTGGACAGATTTAGCTTATGATGGTTCTCGATTTAACCGTTGGGATTTCATCGCTCAAAGCGTAGACCTGGCGCAGTTTGCAGGGAAAAAGATTACCTTGGCATTCGCTTACAAGAGCACTGACCTGTGTGCGCCTACTGCCGAAATCAAGAATCTGGCGATTGTAAACGGACAATACTGGGATGTATGCCTTTTCAAGGAAGTACCCGAATCGGAAGTCGCAGCCCAGATGTTGAAGATGAGCCGTGCATCGGGCGCATACGCCAATACCGCTGCTCTTTACGTATATCGTGAAGGTGCATGGAGCGAATATACGAATGAAGATGCGAATGTTGTGGTTGCCGACCCGGCTATGTATGCCGAATTGGGTGCCGACTATGTATCGCGGCCTGCCAATGTATTCCCCATCTATCTGGTTCAGAAGTTCCCGTTTGCCGCGAAAGGTGATAAGGCTGCCGTGGTTTACCGTGCAGATGCCGACGGAACAATGGCTGTAACGGAATATACGTACGATGCCGGCTGGAGTGCATCGCAGATTTATTCTTCCCGTACCACTACTTTCGAAAAAACCGAAGAAGGATATGTGGCTATGGCAGGCACTTACCTGAATGAAAGCTTGTTGGGTGATGAAGGTGGTTTTACCATCCAGGACATTTCGATGCAAGGCGTCAACTATGTATGGTCGAACACGGAACAATATGGCTGGAAAGCATCTGCTTACTATAACAATACGAATTATCCGGCAGAAAGCTGGCTGGTATCTCCGGTGATAGATTTGTCGGAAGCCATGGCTCCGCAGGTGGCATTTGAGGAAGCGCACCGTTATCTGAATGGTGAAGCGTTGACCGACCATTTCAAGATTAAGATTTCTACCGATTATGTAGACAATGTAGAGTCTTGCACATGGGAAGACTTGATATTCGATGAATCGCAATGGTCTGACGGGCAGACATGGGATTTCTATCCGGTAGGTCCGTACGATTTGAGTACATACACAGGACAAACCATCCGGATTGCCTTTGTTTACATCAGCAATTCTACGGCTGCTCCTACGTGGGAATTCAAGAATATCGTGGTGAATGAGGCTGAATAAGTTATAAAATGAAATGATTACATAAAGAAACGCAGATATTCGCGGATTCGTGCAGACTGGAATTATAATCTGCGTGAATCTGCGGATATCTGCGTTTTAATTATTAACCGGTTACTGAATATATGAAATCTGTTTTAAGAATATACATGCTGCTTTTCGGCTTCATAGTAGTCGGGTGTAGCGACAATGATACGATAACCATTGAGAATGAGACCACGCAAGAAGGAGCGGTCACATTGGTATTGAAAGGGTACGAAAGTGCTTCTGAGGGGTTCTCTGTATGCCAGCCCGAAGGGTTTACTTATCCGTTCTACATTCAAGACAAGACTTTTCATGGGGATGTCTACTGGTTTTCAAAAAGCGATGCCGGACGTTTGGACGCCATGCCAGAAGTACCTGTACAAGAAGCCGGTTGGCAACAATCGGTTGACATCGAGGAAGATGCCGCTTATTGGGCTTGGTGTATGGGTGCCGACCGTTACCGCTATCTGAAGTTCCGGGTAATAGACATCGAAGGAAACAATGTAACGATTGAATATGTGGAAGAAGATGCTCCGGCTGGAAACTGGAATGCGAATGCCGGTAATGATTACGTGACGGAATACGAAATGCCTTGCCTGAACGATTCGAATGTGTATGTGGCACATGACATTGAGGTAAACGGTAATCGGGTATTGAATTATGCACTGGAGTGGAATGCGGCTAAGCGGCACGCCAATTGGGTGGCTTTCAGTTTCGATAAAACGACTTCGGCTGATGAAGTATCACGTACCGATGCGTGGGCGGTAGACGAAGAGTTGCCGGAAGAGATGCGTACGGAAGAAGTAGACCATAAGAGTGACGGTTTCGATAAAGGCCATTTATGCGCTTCGGAAGACCGGGTGTATACGAAAGAAGCCAACGAGCAGACCTTCTATTATAGCAACATGTCGCCACAATTGAATGACTTTAACGGAGGTTTTTGGCGTGGATTGGAAGAACAAGTGCAGACGTGGGGACGTTCTACAGCATCAGGAACCTACGATAAAGTATATGTGGCAAAAGGAGGAACCCTCAATGAATTATTGGTGAACTTTAACGGTACACACGTTTCGGGAGGAACTCCTACGACCGATGAAAATGGTTTTACCATACACGGATTGGCATGTCCTGCGTCCTATTTTATGGCTGTATTGACTGAAAAGGGAAATGATTTTCATGCCATTGCGTTTTTGATACCTCATCAGGAAGGATTGATTCGTAATCCGAAAGCGGAAGATTTGCAAAAATATGTGATTCCGGTGGATGAGCTGGAACGGAAGACAGGCATTGATTTCTTCTGCAATCTGGATGATGCGGTAGAGAATCAGGTAGAAGCAGAAGCGGTGATAAGTGACTGGAGTTGGTGATAAAATTGAAGGAATATGTATAAAAGAATCGGATTGACACTCTTTCTGTTCCTGCTGGTCGTAGCAGGTAATGCACAGAATAAGAAAGGGAAACTCTACGGAGTGGCGTTTTATAACTTGGAAAACCTGTTTGATACCGTTCACGATGAAGGGAAGAACGATTATGAATATTTGCCGGACGGACGGAATAAATGGGATGATAAGAAATATCAGTCGAAATTGGAGCACATGTCGACTGTATTGAGCCTGTTGGCTACGGATAAGGTGGACGAAGGAGCCGCGGTGATAGGCATGGCAGAGGTAGAAAACCGCCGTGTGCTGGAAGACTTGTTAGCCCAGCCTGCGTTGAAGGAACGGGGGTATCAGATTATCCATTACGAAGGGCCGGACGAACGGGGCATCGATTGTGCCATGTTTTATAATCCGGAACTTTATCAGGTGAAATCTACAAGGTTGGTGCCTTATCAGCTTGCGGAGCCGTCCGACAGGCCTACACGTGGCTTCTTGATAGCGGACGGAGAATTGGCAGGCGAACGGGTAGCTTTTATTGTCAATCATTGGCCTTCGCGTGGAGCCAAGTCTCCGGCTCGTGAGCGTGCCGGTGTGCAGGTGCGTGCCTTGAAAGACTCTTTGCAACGTCTGGACTCGAAAATCAAGATTGTCATTATGGGGGATATGAACGACGACCCGATGGACAAGAGCATGGCAGAATCGCTCGGAGCCAAACGTAATGCCAAGGATGTGAAAAAGAAAGAACTGTATAATCCGTGGTGGAATACGTTGGAAGGAGGTGACGGGACATTGAAGTACCGGGGGAAATGGAACCTTTTCGACCAGATAGTCTTTACCGGCAATTTCCTGAACCGCCGGCACCGGAAGCTGACGTACGAGAGCCATCAGATATTCAAACGCGACTATCTGTTCCAGACCGAAGGAAAATATGCCGGTTATCCCAACCGTACGCAAGCCGGAGGGCGTTGGCTGAACGGCTATAGCGACCATTTGCCCACCGTGGTTTATTTCATCAAGCGGTAATAAGTAAGAAGCTGTTTTGAATTTATCGTGCGATGATTTGGGATGAGTTTTTGAGGCATTTTCGCTTCTGTGATGAGGAAGATAGCGGGCTATCTGACGAAGAACAGG
>NZ_NFJA01000123.1:0-8431 GCF_002159615.1 Bacteroides sp. An279 | reverse complement strand
ACGAAGAACAGGAGCGAAAAGGACCAAAAAATCGCCCAAAGCACACACGAAAACGGATACATCAAGCCAAGAAAAACTTTTTGGAGAAATTCAAAACAGCTTCTTAATAATTGAATGACAATGTATTTTGATTTACAGCACATTTCAGGAAATATGGCAATCTGTTCAGGCAACATTCCGTTGTCCGCTGCATCGTGCATATACCTGTATTCAAGAAAGTGTCTTGTAAATTTGGATATGTGTGAGATTTGTGTAAACACACACACACACACACACACACACACACACATTGCGACCGGCGTATCTTCGCGCGTTAATATACTTATTATCATCAATACATGCAAGGGTGGGAACTCCTTTTTACGGGAGCTTTCCGCCCTTTTCCGTATTCGTATGCCCCGTTTAACCCATTAAAACAAAAGTCGTATGAATACCGAAATAACCATTATAGCAAGTATATTCCTGTTGCTGGGCGGACTGGCAGCGTTTCCGTTTACGCTCGATTACAGCAATACTTCATGGATGCCCCGTTGGATGCGTCCTGATGTGGACTACCTGGAACGTCCGTTCCGCTACGACTATCCCGGTACTGACCGGGCAAAGAGGATTTGCAGTCAGATACAGAAAGGCAGAGGGATATTTGCCGATTCACGTCCTTATTACGTGGTTGTCAGCCGCCGCCGTCATGAATACACGGCAGAAGCTCCCCTGATGCTTGCCGGAAAACGCTACGAGCTGGCATTGGAATACGACAGAATGCAGCCCTACATGTATATCACCGCCACCGACATTAACCCCTGGGGCGAAGGCTGGATTACGAGTGATGACATCTTTAATCCCGGAATATAATTAACAAATAAAATAAAGATAGAGTTATGATGAAGAAAATGTTATCCGTTGCTGCCGCACTCCTTGTACTGGCGGCATGCACGAACGACCATGAACCCGGCTATGCTCCGGCAAAAGAGATCCGGGTGGATGCTTCCATCGGGCAGATGACCCGTGTGACAACCGACGGCGACGAATCGGTGTTTGAGACGGGCGACCGTATCAGCGTCTATGCCTGGTTGGGTGCAGCCGACGATGCACAGCAGCTTGTGGTGGACAATTCCGTCAACACCTTAGGCGACGACGGCACATGGACGGCCAGCCCGCAAATGCTGTGGGCAAACAGCAGTTCGGCGCATTACTTTCTGGGCATTTATCCGGTGCAGGAGGTAAGCGACCTGAAAGCCATGAACTATGTACTGACCCCTGAAGACCAGGAGGCAAGCGACCTTCTTTATGCCATGAATGCCGGCACTGAGAACAAGGGCATAACGCCCACTAACACGCCCGTGGCGCTGACCTTCAGCCACCTGATGTCGAAATTAGTCATCAACCTGAATTTCCGCAGCCAGTGGTCCGGAACACCGGTCGTGGAATCGGTCAGAGCCATTGCAAAGGCGGAGGCAAGCGTCAATCTCCTCTCCGGAGAGATTACGCCACAGGGCGACAATAAGGCGATAGACATCCCGGCTTTGGAAACACCGGCAGCCAACTACGCTTGCAGCTATGCCGGTATCATGATTCCTAACAGCAATTTAATTGAAATACAGATCAAGGTAAAAGACATTGACGAGCCATACGTCTATAACGTAGGGGTTTCCATCCCGTTGGAAACAGGCAAGTACACCACCGTCAACCTGACATTGGGACGTGACGAAATCACACTCGACAAAGACATCACCATCACCGACTGGGCTCCGCTCGAAGGCGACTATGGCGGTAACATATTTTTTCCGGGTGCGTAAACCGCTGTGCTGACTATATATTTATAAATGATTAAGTAGATGTTCAAATTTAGCTTATATGATAGGAGTTAAGAAGTTAAGGAGTTATCACTCCGCTGCGCTCCGTTAGGAGTTAAGCCGATAGTAAGTCAATGAGCCCCGTATACACAGAAAGTATTGGCTTAACTCCTTAACTTCTTAACTCCTTAACTCCTCAAAAGATAGTGTCATTTAATTCTGATTACTTACTTAAAACAGCAAACGTATGAATATAAAGAATCTATTATTGGCAACAACCGCTATCCTGTTGGCTGCGTGCAGCACCGACAGCGATGTACTGCCACCGCAAGACCTTGGACAGATAAGGGTAACGGCATCCGTGGGAGCCATGACCCGTGTGGCCCATAGCGGCAACTCGACCACCTTCGAGACGAATGACCGCATCAGTGTCTATGCCTGGTTAGGAGCCGACAACGACATGCAGCGGCTTGTGGTGGACAACTCCATCAATACATTAGGCGGCGACGGCACATGGACCGCCGAGCCGCAGATGCTTTGGGCCGACAATACGTCCGACCACTATTTCCTCGGCATCTATCCCGAGCGCAACGGAGCTACCGATTACGATGCCGACCCCTATACGCTGGACTTCAATAACCAGACCGCGAGCGACCTGCTGGTGGCGAGGACCACGGCCAAGCCCACCGGTTCTGCCGTGAAGCTGGAGTTTGAGCATGTAATGGCCAAGCTCGTGGTAAACCTTTCGTTCCGCAACGAGTGGACAACCGCACCCGAAGTGGCTTCGGTAACGGCAGCCGCATGCACCGAAGCCACCGTGAATTATTTAGAGAATCCTGTCGAGGTAACCCCGGCCACCGGTCAAAACCTTGTGGTGATTCCCTTCACGGGCACATCCGCCAGCTTTGCCGGCATCATGATTCCCGGGCAGAGCGGGTTCCGCACCATCAACGTCACGCTGGAGAACGGCAAGGTATATACCTATACCCACTCTGCGGACATCGACCTGCAACCGGGCAGATACACTACGGTGAACCTTGTGCTGGGACGCGACAGGATCGAACTGGACGATGCGGGCATCAGCGTGTCCGACTGGGAAAACGGTACTTCCATTGATGGCGGTGAAGCGACCGAAGCCTACTCATACGATTCCAATACCAAAACCATCACCATTTACAGCGGTGAAGGACTGAAGGTAGCGGCAGATGTGGCGAACAGCGGTGATACCGACATCAACATCATCCTCAACAATGACATCGACCTCTCGGGCATCGACTGGACGCCGATAGGAACTGAAAGCCGACCATACACCGGCAACTTCGACGGCGGCGGCCATACCATCACGGGGCTGAAGATTGACAAATCGGGAACGGACTATGTAGGACTGATTGGCTGTCTCGGCAGCGGAGGTAAGGTGCAGAACGTGACGCTGACAAATATAAGCGTATCCGGTGCAAACTGCGTCGGCGGCATTGCGGGACAGAACTATGGCACTGTAGAGAATTGCTCGGTCAATGGCACGGTGACAGGTAAGGGGTTCACCGATACCGGCGGCATTGCGGGATCAAACTATGGCACCATCTCCGGCTGCTCGGCGGAAGGGACTGTGACGGGTAGTGTCAATGTCGGCGGAATAGCCGGAGGCAGCTATCTCGGGGTAATCATCGATGGCTGCCATTCCACAGCGGCTGTATCGGGCATTAGCTCTGTCGGCGGCGTGCTGGGCAACCTGGGAAACAATAGCTTCCTCATGGCCTGCTACTCCACGGGCAACGTTACTGCCACGATAACGTATGGTTACGCTCACGTCGGCGGCGTGGTGGGTATAAACGGCCAAGGTACCGTAACCGCCTGCTATCACGCCACGGGCGAAATCACCAGTTCAGTAGGAGATAGAATCGGCGGCATCGCTGGCTGCAATGACCAAGGTACTTTCACCGCCTGCTACTGGGAGAACAATCAGGAACAAGGCACCGGCAGCGGAAGCACCGGCGGAACCGCCAAGGTGACGGACGGTAACTGGCAGAAAGCCGCTGACGCCATGAATACCGCCTTGCAGAGTGCAGGCTCAGGTTGGCATTACGAACTCAACGGAGCGCTGCCGACATTGGAGTAATAATAAACCGCCGGAGCGGGATTCCGGTTCCATCCGAAAAAGGAATCTTTGAAAGATAAATAATTAACAACTTAACAGAAAATAGTTCAAATGAAAAAAGCAAACATTTTGGCAACAGCAGCGCTGGCCACCCTTTTGGCAGCCTGCTCCAACGACAGCGACGTGCTCAACACGCCCGACTATGCCGACACGCCTATCGGACTGAATGTGAACGTAGGCCCGATGGCCACCCGTGCCGGTTATGAACAGGGAGCATTGACCGAAGGAAGTTTCGGACTTTATCTGACAACGGAAGGCACGAACAGCGACGAACGCTACAACTGCACGAACCGGGAAGTGAAATATGACAATGGCTGGACGATTCAGGGCGGACAACTCCTGTGGAAAAGCAATGATGCAACAGTAACCTATTACGCCTATCTGCCCTATACAGGAACAGTGAGCGATGCTGCAAACTATGCCTTTACGGTGAAGACCGACCAGAACAGCGATAGCAACGTAAAGGCATCCGATTTTCTGTGTACCGGAACACAGACTGCCACACCCGGAACGGCACTCGACATCAACTTCCAACATGCACTGTCCAAGCTGAACGTGACACTGACAAAGGGCACCGAGCTTGAAGACAGACAGAACCTGACCTTCACATCGGTAAAGCTCTCCAACTGCGCCACGGCCACTACCGTGAATCTGACTGCCGGAACAGCCGGTACCGCCACCAACAGCGGACAGACCATCACCCTGTATGCTACAACGCCAAACGAGAAATACGAGTGCATCCTCGTACCGCAGACCTTCAACCAAACCCTGAAGGTGGAAATCACCGACAACAACGGAAAGGTATATACATTCAAGTCGGACCACGAGTTGACCTTCAGCAGCGGCAAACAGTACACGCTGAATCTTACCGTAGGCCGCGACAAAGTGACGACGGGCACCATTTCTGCCGACCCATGGGGTAACGAACAGCAAGGCGGCGACTTAGTAACAGAATAAAAGTAAACAACGTTCATAAACATAACAAGAATGAAAATAGCAAAATATATTCCGGCTGCCGCCCTCGCACTGGTGTTGGCAGGCTGCCAAAGTGAAGATGATTTCATCTCTTCCGACTATGCCAACGACCCGATGGCCGTACACATCCGTGCAGGCATCGAGGCTCTGCAGACCCGTGTGAACACGACAGGAACAGGCAACGCATGGGACGAGAACGACCAGATTTCGGTAACAAACACCTCGCCAGAAGCGATAACAGGCAAGGACAAGGCGGTTTACAAATACAACGGCGGCACATGGGAGCCTGAAGGAACCGACTACATAGTCTGGTCTGACGATGTCGAAAACACCTTTGAAGCCTATTATCCCGTCGTGGAAGGGAAAACGGACTCCTACACGCAGTTTGAACTCCCGGCCGACCAGAGCAGCAATACTCCGGGCGCAGCCAACTACATAGGCCGTGCGGACTATATGACGGCGGCAGCGTCACAAAGTAAGAGCGACGCGCTGAACCTGACATTCAAGCACCACCTGGCCAAGGTTACCGTGAAGATAAGCGGTTACGGCAACCAGTACGCCACACAGAAACCTGTATTCCAGGCTCCTACATTCACGGTACCTACCACAAAGACTCCAGTTTCTGGAAAGACACTGACCGTTGCCGGCAATGGAACGACAGTAACCGGACTATTCAGCGAGGACACTTCGGAAGAAGCCAAACACAGCTTCACCGCCGTCCTGCTGCCGGGAAAGTATGCTGCTGACGATACGTTTGTCCAGCTGAACATGGAAGGCGGCACTTCGCTTATCGTCAAGGCCAACGAGCAACTGACTAACGGTTTGGTATCGGGCAAAGCCTATACCTTCAACGTGACCGTAGGTAAGAATGGTGCCACCATCAACAGCGTTACGGTTGGCGACTGGGGTACCGACGACTGGACGGAAAGCGGCACGGCAGACGCAGCCCTTTCATTCAGCATCCAGACTTCGACGGACGGACTGACAACTGACAGCGAGGGATATATCCTTGCCGATTGACAAACAATAAAATTCAGACCATAAAATAAACGGAATAACAAAATGAAGACAAGAAACAAACTATACGATAAGAGCCGGCTGCGCCTCCTTTGTCTGCTGACAGCGTTGCTCGGCTTATTCGGTGCCGGACAGACATGGGCAGGCAATCCCACCACCCTCACCGTGGGCGACACCGATGTGCTGAACGGCGGCTACTGGACGACCAACGCCGACGGCACCCTGACCGAGGCCAGCGCAGACAACTACAATGTCTACTACGACGGCAGCGGCACCCTGACCCTGAAGGACGCCACCATCAACGGCACGGATATCATCGGTCATGTCGGAGCGGGCATCTACGCAGAGGGCGACCTGACCATCGTGCTGGAGGGCAGCAGCACCGTCACGGGCGTTCAGGATCCAAACGGTGATTCCCAGAGCATCCGTGTGTCTGGGAACCTGACCATCCAAGGCGGCGGCAGCCTGACCGCGCAGGGCGCTGAGACAAGCTCAGGCAGCAGTTATGGTATCTTTGTCATGGGATCATTCACCCAGCAAGGCGGCAGCGTCACCGCCATCGGCGGCAACATCAACGGAAACTATACTTCGACAGGTCTCTATGTATACGGTGGCACAGTTACGGCGCAGGACGGGACGCTGACCGCCACCGGCGGTGACACCAGTGGCAGCAGTTACGGCATCTCTATGTCTTCGTCTTCGTCTGTCACCGTGGGCAGTGCCACCGTGACCGTCACCGGCGGCACAGGCAATTACAGTTATGGCCTTTATATTGACTCCTCTTCCCCTTCCGTGACCCTATCCGGCAGCGGCTCCCTCACCGCCCGGAGCGGATCGGGGACGGACACGGCGGTCGGCATCTACCTTGTTAACATTTGGAGCAGCACAGGGTCTGTGACCGTCGGGAACGGCTCCACCCTGCTGACCAACAGTGTGATATTTAGGGATTCGTCTTTCAATGAAAATCCGCTGGCCCCCACCGGCGACGGCAGCTGGCTGATCTACGGCCAGAGCGGCCAGACCAGCGCCGTGGGCGGCACCTATACCCTGACCGATGACCTCACCATCCCCAGCGACGCGAAGGTCACCATCCCGGAGGGCAGCACCCTGACGATTCCGGAAGATAAGACTTTGACTGCCGATGCCAACCAGTTGGTTGTAAACGGAGAACTGGTATTGGAAGGTACGTTCGATAATGCAAAGGAATTGGAAGGTTCGGGAAATCTTGTTTTGGGCGAAATAACGCTGACTGACGATGAGGGTATGGATGAGTATAAGGATTACCAACTCAAGTTGAAAAGCAAAAAGGTTACTTATGTCCGTGCCCTGTCAGATAACTCCCAATATGGAACCATCTGTCTGCCATTCGTTCCTACTTCTGTAGCTGGCGGTCAGGTTACTTACTATCAGGTTTTGGAGTTGGAAAGCGACGTGATTACCCTCGTAGAAACCGATTTTGAAGCCGGCAAGCCGCTGTTCTATCGAACACCCGGTACAGGCAGCATCACCTTCAGCGCCGAAAGTGCCGCAGGCGTGGAACTGGTAACCACCCCCGCGACAGACAACTTCATGGTAGGTACAATGAGTGAGATTATACCCACCGCGGGCTACTTCCTAAAGAACGGCAACATCTATCCGATAACCGATGGAGACAAAGTAAAGGTGAAGCCTTTCCGTGCGTATGTGAAGGGGCAGAATGATGCTTCGCAAGCAAGCGTCATGTCTGTCAATGTGGCAAGACCGTAACAAAGTATTAAGAACTCCCATTCCGGGCGGGAGCATTTGTGCCCGGTAACATCATACAGACACCGCAGCCCGCTACCGCAAGGTAAGCGGGCTGCATTTCGTCATTTTCGGCATCATCTATATTTGGCTCAACGAACAGCACAGACGACAGGAATTAGAGATTACAAGCCAAAAGATAAGAAGCTGTTTTGAATTTATCGTGCGATGATTTGGGATGAGTTTTTGAGGCATTTTCGCTTCTGTGATGAGGAAGATAGCGGGCTATCTGACGAAGAACAGGAGCGAAAAGGACCAAAAAATCGCCCAAAGCACACACGAAAACAGATACATCAAGCCAAGAAAAACTTTTTGGAGAAATTCAAAACAGCTTCTAAGATGTTTACGCAAGGACATACACGAGGTATATGTTAAAATGGTGGATTTATCCCTTATTGGTGAGACCGTGCTGGACTGGAACGAGGAAGATATGAATATATACCATAAGAAGCGTCTGGAGGTGGACAGTCTGCTCAGCCTGTTCAAGTCCAGCTATCGCAGCGAACGTATAGACAGCGTCTGCCGGCTGCTGGCTGAAAAGGAAAATCTGCTGAATAAAAAATGAATGTCCGCATTCATCCAATACATACCCCTAAAAAATGAATATGAATGTCCGCATTTCACCAATAAGGAGTTATTTCAGGGAGTTAAAGGGAGTTAGAAGCCAATACTTTTACTAATGGAAACCATAGCAGGACTATTGGCGTTTAAC
>NZ_NFJA01000122.1:0-8739 GCF_002159615.1 Bacteroides sp. An279 | reverse complement strand
CCTGAAAGGGTTGCCATATTATCCATACGATATGGTACACTGGAATGGGAATAAAATATGATGTTAACGAAGCAGGATAACGGACAAGCCGTTCCCTGCTAAACCATTACTGATAATAGAGAATATGATATGAAACTGTTTCTTTTGATATTAACATCTATTCTTTCCATAGGATCAATAAGTTGGAAAGATTTACCAGATATATCTCAAAATAATGACTGCATTTTCAGAGATACTTTGGTTGGATATGTAGATTATGACAATGTTTTAGACAGCATATATATTGAAAAGACTTCTGAATATCGGTATGATGATAATGATGGTATGAAAGAATGTTTCGAACAGACAGAAAGAGTAATATTTACTGTTTCATTTGGTAATACAGGAAAAACACTTGTGTTGGAAGATAAAGAAGTTTTTGATTATCCATATGCTGGTTATTCATCTTTGGCTTACAATATCGAAGAAAAAGGTATAGTATCAAGACGTACTTATTCTTCAAGGTTTTCAGATAATGTTTATGTGGACTCATATTATAAATATGATGACAAGTTAAATAACTTTTTCAGAATAAAAGAACTCATACGTTTAAGTGAAGGCACAAACATGATTGATTCAATAATGAAAATAGATTCAATTCAGCCTTCTTTGGACGGTAAATGTAATAAAATCAGTAACAAGGAAAGATAACCCCTAAACGGAGTTCCTTTCCAAACCATTATAAACAATAGTGCAAAATATGACACAGAAAATATATCACATTAGCATTTTTCTACTCTTTTGGATTTGTGGAATAGCTTATTCACAAAATCACAAAGCGGATATTTTGCGGCAAGACCTTTCGGGCTTGTTTGACAATTCAAGCATGATTGGCATATTAGGAGAAGATTGTAGCCGAATTGACATTCATATTACCGAAGTTCGGAAAATGGATAGTAGAGAATATGAGATAAAGGGTATCAGTCGTACCCGATTATCCGTAATCTGTCCGTTTAAGGGAAAGGTTTGTATAGATAGCATTTCTTCCTGTTCTCAAATGATAAAAAGTGAATATACGGAAGTGGACGGTTTCATATATGGGCATTACTCGTTTGCGGAATACGGAGATAAACGATATAGCGGTACATTCTCCGGTTCTTTCAAGCAGGGGTATCGGATGAGCGGACAACAAATAGAGAAAGGACGGAATGAAATAGCAGAACTGAAATTGAACTTATCTGAATATCGGGGTAAGTGGAAATCCGCAAAGGGACTGACAAAAGTCTGTTCTTGGGCAGATGAGATTATACCCGATACTCCTGCAAACTTCTGCCTGTTTAATGATGCAGGCGAATGGATTGTATCACCGAAATATCGTAAGAATGGTTGGGAAAATCTATATAATGCCTATCACAATGAGAATCTGACAACGGACGAGATACAAAAGGCTCGTGAGGTGGAAGAACAGGAATGGTGGGTAAATAAAAGCCAATCATGCAAAGTAAATTGAGTTTATAACGAAGCGTGATAACGCCTTACAGCGTTCCCCGCTTAGCCATTAACATTATAATCTTCAAATTATGCGATTAAACAATAGGAAAATAATAATTTATACAGGAACAACAATTTTATTGATTATAATAATTGCCACTCGCTGTCTGGATTTTTTCTTCTTTTTTAATGAGGATAATAGAAGATATACAATAGGCACGTTTTCTGACATAGGATATTATCGTGGTTCAATCTGCAAATTTAATTACAAAGTGGGTGATTCAATTTATATTGTTGATACAAGGTTTGGACTACATGATAAAGATTTGAAAAATCTAAGATTGGTTGTCAAATATTCAAATAAATGGGTTGAACATTCAGAGCTACTTTTAGAGGTTGTTCCTAAATGGGTGCTTGCACCACCCAAAGGCGGATGGGAACAGTTCCCTCCTGACATAAACTGGAAAGGAGCTGAATTAGATACTGCATATATGAAGAAGATGAATTTGGAAATACCATAATTTGATGAGAATAAAAATAGAATGTTAACAAGGTCGAGATAACAGCTAAACGCTGTTGCTCACCAAACCATTAATAATAATTAAGTTCGTAACAAGATTCATATATAATCAACTACATATAATACTCAATATGGAAAATATAAAAACAATAGCTTTTAGAGGTAGCAGTGACTTAATAGGTAATTTACAGTTATGTATAGACCATATAAGCTATGCTATACCTAATATTATGAATAGTGTATCGGGTCAATATAATGTTAGATGTGTGTTTGAGAAAGTTGAAAATCAATTAACATTTAATGATTCTATATTAGGTGAACTGATAAATCAAGAAGTTTTAGGGAAGGTATATATGAACGATAAGTCGGATATAAGATTGTTCTCTTCAAATAGAAATTTACCTGAATATAGAATTAATTTTGATTTACAAGGAGAGTTTAATTTAGGAGTCAAGATTTTCAAAGACAAGCCAGTTCAAACATTACCAGTCATAGATGTTCTTCCAATACCTGTTGAAATCGTCACTATTTACTTTTATTTTTCAGAAACGAAAGTAAATGGGAAATCGGATTCTTTTATATTTGACAAATATTTTGATTCTTATGATTATCTCGGTTTCTGTCTTGTGGACTTACCGAAGATGAATGAAATAATAACTCGAAAGTATGGCAATCAGAAATTGGATTTAATCGACGAATTTTCAAACACAGAGCTAATCGACGAACTATTTGAAGAAGAAATAATCATAATAACTTGGGGCATTCATCCATATTCATATCCAATTTACAGTACTGAAGATACAGACTCTATCCGTCCTTTATTGGGACGGAAGTTCAGCCAAGAAGGTTGCTTTCGCATAAAAGAAGACATAAAAGAATTGAGCTTAATTCCAGGATATGCACTAAGAAAGTGGCCGGAATTTACACAAAAAGAATGGACAAAAATTTCATTATATGGCAAAGGTGAAATAGTACACTTAACCCCTTATATTCTTGAAGATTCTGAATTTGAAACAGTATCAGTTTCATTCTTAATTCATAGAAGTAAGGGGGATTTGAGAGAGAGTATTCCTCTACTGAATGTGAATCTTTTATACGAATAACAACATTGAAAATCGTAGTTGTTGGATTATTATTATTATTAATATGCCAAGTTAGCTGCTAACGCAGCTCCTTGTCAAGCCATTATAAACAATAAAACAAATTTTTATGGAAGATTTTGATATTCTAAAGAGATTTGACAATGATAAGCTAATAGATGTTGTGAAAAATTATAAGCGTTACGGCTATGATGATGAAATTCGTGATTATGCTATTAATTTATTGGAAGAAAGAGGCTGGAGCATTGAGGATTTGAAAACATTCGGTTATTGGGAAAATTCCGATTACGAAGAAGCATTGATACAATACAAAGCTTATTGTAGAAATTCACTGATAGCTGTCTGTGTCTTGGTATTAAGTCTTTGTATGCTGGTACCTATCTATCTTGTATTTGTTTTTATGGCATATCGGAATGTATGTAAGTTCTATCAGGCATTAGGGAGAAAGGAAGAAGCCGTATTCTCCTTTGACTTGTGTTGGCATGTTTTGTTGTTCTTCTACCTAAAAGAGAAAATGAAAGAGGAGTTAAAAGGAATAAGATAAGTTTATAACAAGGTCGAGAAAACAACTTAACGTTGTCTCTCACCAAACCATTATCAACTAATTCTAATTATCGGTAGATTGATTAATTTCCTAGATTATTATAACAGTACAAAAAACAACCAATATATGAATAGACGAATAAAAAAAATATTAGAAAATATAACAGATAAAGAACCTGATACATTCGTAGAAGAAAATAAACAAAAATTAGAACTTTTTGCAAAGACTTCTCATATTGTTAGATTAGACTATTTATCCATGCGATTTGTTGCTAGTTTCTACTTGCGAAAATGCTGTAAATTATTTTGGTATGACCCTAATGAAAATAATTTTTGTTCACTTTTAGACTATTTATTTTACTATTATTCAAGTTATATTGTTTATTTTTCAGACTCGAATCGTAAAAATGAATTAGTGAATCAAGTCGGACTAACATCTGCCTTTTTGGGGGTTTTGACTTTTTTCCCAAAAAAAGAATCCGATATTATGCTATGTATTTTAATTGAAAGAATAGAAGATACATTAAAGAGTGATTTTCCTTATGTGTATTATCAAGATACAATTTTACCAGAATCAATTGTCATGTATGATAAATATTACAATAAAAACAACAGCCACCTGTTAAATATTTATACAGAGAAGAGGCTTAACCCCATATATGCCCAATTAATAGATAATATTTGCACAGATGACACGACTCTGTTTAACCAACTAATAGATGATATTTGTATCTATCATTTACGAAAATGTAATGATGGTAACTTCTCTAAAAATGAGTTTTACTTTACAGAATGGCAATTAATTCCCACGGAAATATTGGTATTACTACGATACCGTCATATTCAAGGGAAAAATATAAAGTTTATAACAAACGAACTGATTAAGAGGTTCATTCCGTTTTTAACCTTAAAATCATTTATGCTTTCTGAAGAAACTATTCAATTTAGAGAAAAACTTTATAATACATATATGGAAAAAGTAATGGCAGAATTGGAAAATGAAAATATAACAAAAATAATAAATCTATAGTTATTTTTTATTATGTACGAGAAATTCATAGAAAAGAACATCAATAGTATAAGGCAAACGGTTGATGATGCCTTTATTTCTCAATACGCTGATTTGTCTTATCCGGAACTGACTACTCTATGGCAAGAAGTTGGACTAGGCAGCTATTGTAATGGAATGCTTAAAATCATTAATCCATCAGATTACCAAGATGTACTAAACTCTTGTTATATTATGGACTATGACAAATCGTTTCTGCCATTCATGTGTACGGCTTTCGGTGATGTCTTTGCCTATGTAAAAAATTCAAGATTGAAAAATTACATTGTTTATTTGAATGTAAGATACGGAACATATTTAATTCTTCCGGATAATCTCGTATTATTGATGAGTAAAATAATCTTTAACAAAAGCATCTTGAAAGGTTGGTTTGATTTAGAAAATTATCCTGTAATTCAAGAAGTAATGGGAACTCCGGGCTATGACGAGTGTTTCGGATATTCTCCACTGCTGGCATTGGGCGGAAGTGAAAGTATTGAAAATGTCAAGATTGTCAAGACACTTCCTTATATAGATATAAGTACACAAACAATCGGCAGATTCAAAGATTCAGATAAATTTTGAGTTTGAAAAAAGTTGATAACAACGCAGGATAACGGCAAGCCGTTCCCTGCTGAACCATTAACATCAAAAACAGTGTACCATAATGGAAACAAGAGATAAACTTTTTACCGAAGAACAGTATTTGAAGCAACTGAAAATGTATGATGAAGATATTAGTTATTATGAACAAATGCATCTTTCAGGAAAACATATAGGTTACGATTCTTTGTTCAATTATAGGCTTCGTTATTTATTGGTACAGTATTCTATGGGACAGGATATTGATAATCTGAAAAATAATTATGTGGAAGTCATCAAAACGATGCCGAGATTTTGGACGGATAACGGATTTTATATTGAAATGTTGTGGCTTTTGTCAATAGGTATCATGTTGGATTATGAAGATGACCTAATACAGAGTTTGGTGCAACTGATAAAAGATAGAGAAGCAAAAGACTATATTTATGACACCTTGATTAGATACAGATTCCCAGATTGGAAAAGGACTACAAACAAAGTATTATATCCGTCACCCTATCAAGCTGCTATCACTGTTACAGAGTTGGCAGAACAAGATAAGGCAGAAGCTGTAAAACGATTGGAAAAATACCTCAAAAAAGAATGGTATCGGGGTCATTCTGATTTATCTTGGCACAACGACCATAAATATGGTATCAACCATGACGGTTATTGGTGTTTTGAAAGCGGTGCATTGGTCAAAGTCTTGGGGCTAGATGATAGCAGCCTGAAAGGGTTGCCATATTATCCATACGATATGGTACACTGGAATGGGAATAAAATATGATGTTAACGAAGCAGGATAACGGACAAGCCGTTCCCTGCTAAACCATTATAAACAATAAAGCCAATGGATATAAAGAATGATATATATATCATGAAAATGAATGACAAACTGTATCAACGGTTAATACAGTCGGAACATATCATTCATGCCAAAGTTGAAAGTGTTTTAGGGCAAATCTCTTCATGGAAGTATGCAACCCATGAATTGTATGTTCCTGCTCCCTACCAAAATGAGTTAGCGGGTTTACCAAGCGGAAGAATACGAAAAAATGTTGAAGAAAAAGACCGTCTAAAAATAGCCGGTCTGTATTCTTTTGGCTTTGATGCAGAAGGAAAAATACTTTGTTCGCAAGAAGCTCCTGAGAATATAGAAAATGGCATCATAACTGATATATATGAGTATGATGATGCCTTTTCATATCATGTATTTCATGTAAGATATATACCCAATCAATATACAATCATAATCTCAATAAGCTATTTTTATTCATACCATGAAATGAGTATCTTTCAGGGTATAAATGCGTATAAAGATTGGTCTGTGTATTTGTATGAATACGATAAAGGAAGAATTAGCAAAGTACATAGTTATGCTTCTTGCTGGGGAGACAGGGAGGCAGAAGAATATAATTTTGTCTATGATAACAACATTTTATGTGCAATAGTTGGAGAGAAAAGACTAAAGAATGGAGAATTAGATATCCATTGGAAAAACAAAAAAGTTTATAACAAGGAAAGCTAACCTCTAAACGAGGTTCCTTTCCAAATCATTAATATTTAGTATGAACAAGAAAAGAGTTTTAACGCATAATTATGTTTGTTTTGCCATAAATGGGTATAAGGAAGACCTATTACAGTGGATAAATAAAACTGTAATATTCTTTAAGGAAAGTGGTTTTATTTTGAAAAGAGTTTTATTTGATAGAGTATTAAACGATAACTCAAGAATGTATTCTTACTCACTTTCTAGGTTTTTTGAATATACTAATGATAACATAGATTATAAATTACTTTATCCGTTCATTATTCATTATATTGAAAATGCCAAGGTTGCAACAACAGAACATTATGGATGCTTTTATAATCAGGAAGAAGAGGTTTTGGTAATATATTTCGATGAAACGTATGCTGATGACAATAATCTTATTGAGTTTATGATAAAATATATATCCATAGTCCTGCAAAATACTCAGGCTGTTAGCGGTTATTTTTATACGCAACAAAATGAATATACTTATTTTATGGGCGGTGCAAATAATTCCATGAATTTATTCAAAGAATGTGGACTAAGGTGGTGGAACTTATACTGTAATAAAGATAGTATCATTGGAAAATTTAGGCATATATATAAGATGAATTTATTATCTATGAATCATCTACAAATTAAAATTGGAGACAAATTATTGCCATATTGGGTAAAAGAGAATAATTATGGAGAAATTATAAAAATAAGTCCCCAAAATTGGCTTTGGACTATTAATATGGCAAAACAGACCGAAATAGCAAAAATATTATATAATCAACAGTTATTGGTTGGTGTAGACTAAATATTAACAAGGTCGAGATAACAGCTGAACGCTGTTCCTCACCAACCCATTAGTAGCAATTGAACAACCAATAAATTAGAAAAGATATGAGTAAAGTTTATATTTGGATTGGACAGTTTCAATCAAATGCTGAATTTGAAACTTATATAAATCAATCAAAGTTCCGTCAATGGTGGGCAGAACATGACGAAGATAATTTAGAGCTAAGTTGTCAATTCTGCAAAGAGCTTAATATATCAAGTTATGATGAAGATTTTTTGGTAACGAAATTTTCACCATGTGGTATAGATGAATTGGTTAAAATGATACCAGCTAAAACAGAAAAAGTAATGCAACTATGTAAAGAGCAAAACATACAAAAAGCAAATGCTGCTATCTGTTATAATACTGGAGAAGATATAACACGTGCTCAAGCAAAGAAGGCTAAAAGTATGTTTTTCTTAGGAACATTTGATTTTCAAGCTGATGAAATAGAAAGTGTATCAACTTCCTTAGCTGGGTTGCGCAATTTAACTTGGGCAGGAATAACTCATAAAAGTAAAGATGAATTTATGCAATATTTTAATCAAGATGAATACCTTGAAGAATTGCGTAAATTCAATAATGGAGAGACAAAAAAACGTCCAAGTCCAATGTTAAGATGCCAGTTCTGTAAGGATTTAGGAATAAATTTTTACTATCCAGAATTTTTGTACATAGAATTTGCAGATAACATAATTGAAGCCAAAGAATTAGTACGGCGTGTTATTAAGGATGAATTTTTATATGATGTAGTAGATTTTACTTTGGAAAAGCAAAAAATAAGAATGGCAAATTGTGCGTTTTGTTATATTCCCAATGGCTTTCGTGATAAGAAAAAAGACCAAAAAATATTCATTTTCAAGAAAGAATTATTCAGTAGCGGGAATAAACCTAAAAACTATATTGAAGAATTGGATAATTATAATGGTCTTACTTTTTTAGGAGGATTTATGTGGGATTAATGAAGCTACTAACAAGCCAAGTTAGCTGCTGAACGCAACTCCTTGTCAAACCATTATAATCTTCAAATTATGCGATTAAACAATAGGAAAATAATAATTTATACAGGAACAACAATTTTATTGATTATAATAATTGCCACTCGCTGTCTGGATTTTTTCT
>NZ_NFJA01000121.1:0-9096 GCF_002159615.1 Bacteroides sp. An279 | reverse complement strand
TGGTTCTTTTCGCTCCTGTTCTTCGTCAGATAGCCCGCTATCTTCCTCATCACAGAAGCGAAAATGCCTCAAAAACTCATCCCAAATCATCGCACGATAAATTCAAAACCGCTTCTTATATTTGCATAACCCGTTGTCAATGTTTGTATCGGAGCATGGAAATGCATGCTATTTATTTTACATTTTTAGAAACAGTTTTGAATTTATCGTGTGCAGATTTAGACCGATAGATTTAAAACAGTTTTTTACGGTTTGATGGGTTTGTATTCAGGAACAAGTGCTTTCATGATAATCCATCCGATGAGGTATGCCACCGAGCAGATGCAAAAGATGATGAAATATCCTGCCGGCTTTCCTGTAAAGCCCATAAAGGCGAGCTGGGTGTTGGCGGCATAGTCGAACAGGACTCCCGAACCCATATTGATGAGCGAGGAGCCGATGCCTCCCGCCATGCCTCCGAAGCCGATGATAGTGGCGATGGCGTTTTGCGGGAACATGTCGCTCACGGTACAATAAATATTGGAGGACCATGCTTGGTGGGCTGCTCCGGCTATACCTATAATAATTATCGGGTACCAATATGAATAGGCTCCCAGCGGTTGGGCTAGCAAGGTGATGATTGGGAAAAAGGCAAAGATAAGCATGGCGCGCATACGTCCCTTATAGGGGTTCATTCCTTTTTTCTCCACGAAGTAAGTGGGGAGCCAGCCTCCGATGATGGATAGCATTGTGATGGCATAGAGGACGAAGATGAGCAATTGTGCCATCGGGGCGTTGGAGGGCAGGTGGTAGACATCGCTCAAATAAGCGGGAGTCCAGAACAGGAAGAACCACCAGATGCCGTCGGTCAGGAATTTGCCCACGGCGAATGCCCATGCCTGTTTGTAGCGGATGCATTGCAGGAAAGACATCTTGGGCAGGTTTTCTTCTGTGGGTGAGGAGGCTTGAGGTGTTTTTTCTTCTTCTTCATTTTGTTCGATGTATGCCAGTTCGGCTTCGTTCACCCAACGGCTTTCGCGCGGGCGTTTGTAGAGGAATACCCAGAAGCCCATCCATACGAAGCCTAACGCACCGATGATGACGAATGCCATTTCCCAACCGTTTCCTACGCCTAAATCGCGGAAATAGCTTGCCAGGGTAGGGATGCTGACCGGGGCGACAAGTGCACCGATTGCAGCTCCACTATTGTAGATACTGGTTGGGAAAGCACGGTCTTTCTTCGGAAAATACTCGGCGGCGACCTTGGTGGCCACAGGAAAATTGCCTGCTTCGCCGATGGCTAAAATACATCGTGCGGCAATGAAGAAATAAACGCTCACTGTGGCGATGCTTAGTGCCAATGCCGAACCGGTTTCGGCTTGTTTCAGGGCTTCTACATTATCTACGCCTACCCACCATTCGGTAGCGATGCCGCAAAAGGCATGGAGGCAGGCACCTAATGACCAGATTCCGATTGTCCAAAGATATCCTTTGCGTGTGCCCATCCAGTCGATGACCCGTCCGGCAAAAAGCATTCCAAGGGCATAGACGATGGCGAACACGCCGGCTATGAATCCGTAGTCGGTGTCAGTCCAATGGAATTCGGGTGCGATAAAGTCTTTCCATGTGAGCGAAAGAACTTGCCGGTCCATGTAGTTGATGGTGGTTGCCATAAAAAGCATAAAGCAGATGGTCCAGCGGAAGTTGGTCATCTTGTTTGGTCGTGTTTTCATAAGGGTTTATAGAAATTAATATGCAGAGCGGTATTTGCCTTCTTCACGGTCTTCCAGTATATTCAGGTAAGAGGCATAACGTGACTCACTGATGTAATGGTTCTCTACGGCTTCGCGTACGGCGCAGCCCGGTTCGTGCCGGTGGGTGCAGTTCCCGTACTTGCAATGCGCGGAGAATTCGAAAATCTCTTTGAAGTAATGGCTCACTTCTTCGTCTTTCATGTCGAAGGTGCCGAATCCTTTGATGCCCGGTGTGTCGATGATATATCCTTCGCCTTCTACGGGGAACATTTCAGAAAAAGTTGTGGTGTGCATGCCTTTGTTATGGGCTGTGGATATTTCTCCGGTTTTCAGGTGTGCTTCGGGCAGGATGGCATTGATAAGCGTTGATTTCCCTACGCCCGAATGTCCTGAAAAGAGGGTGATTTTCCCTTTCAGTTCTTCCTTTATTTCATTGATGCCTTCATTATTGAGGGCAGAAATGCGGAAGCAAGGATATCCGATATGGGTGTAAAGGTGAATAAGCCCTTCCAAATAGCGCAATTCGTCTTCCGAATAGAGGTCGGTCTTGTTGAATACCAGTGCTACCGGTACCTGATAGGCTTCGGCAGAGGCAAGGAAGCGGTCGATGAAGATGGTGGATGTTTCGGGATAATTGACGGTCACTACCAGCATGCACAGGTCGAGGTTGGCTGCAATGATATGCGATTGCTTGGAGAGGTTCGAAGCCCGGCGGATGATGTAGTTCTTGCGGTCTTCTATTTCGGTGATGAAGGCGGTTCCTTCGGGGTTCAAGGCGATTTGTACACGGTCGCCTACCGCAATGGGATTGGTGCTGCGTATTCCCTTCAGGCGGAAGTTCCCTTTTATCTTGCATTCAATCTGCCTTCCGTCTTCGGTCTTTACCACATACCAGCTTCCGGTGTTCTTGATGACTAATCCTTTTTCCAATGTTTTATTTAGTTGACTAGTTGACCAGGTACCAGGCACTAGGTCTTAGATACTCAAGCCGTATCAAGTAACCTGGTCAACTAGTATCTACAACCTAGTCAACTAGTACCTTGTAACCTAGTCAGCTATAAAATTATACAGTCATGATTTCTTTGTCTTTAGCCGCCAGCATGTCATCTATTTGCTTGATGTACTTGTCATGCGATTTCTGGAGCTTGGCTTCCGAATTCTTCTGCTCGTCTTCGGGCATACCGTCTTTTACAGCTTTCTTCAAGGAGTCGATGGCATCGCGGCGTGCATTTCGTACGCTTACTTTTGCCGTTTCACCTTCTGCCTTGCATTGCTTGGCGAGTTGTTTACGGCGCTCTTCTGTCAGTGGAGGGATGCCGATGCGGATGATTTCGCCGTTGTTTTCGGGCATGATACCCAGGTCGGAGTCGATAATCGCTTTTTCGATGATGCGGAACATGCTCTTGTCCCACGGTTTGATGGCGATGCTCCGTGCATCGGGGGTAGTGACCGCCGCTACATTATTAATAGGAACCATGCTTCCATATGAATCTACACGGATGCCGTCAAGCAGACGTACATCGGCTTTTCCGGCGCGGATATGTGCCAAAGCATCTTCCAGATACATGATTGCCATATCCATTTTTTCTTCAGCGCTGCTGAGGATAGTTTTAGAATCTGCCATATTCTTGTTGCTTTAAATATTTTGTCGATAAGTTTATGTGAACAAAAATAGGGGATTTTTTATTCTCTTGCAATAGTTTGTGAAGATTTTCGCTGGAAAGTGTGCAATCATCCGTCCTTTGACGCTTGTTTTCGGCTTCGCGGGCATGAACTTTGACGGATTATTCCAAAAAAAACGCCGAATATGTTTGTTTATGGAAAAATGTTACTATATTTGCGAACGATAAAACAATTATACATGAACCGGAACAATCTACATATCATTCTGATGTGTGCCACGGGGCGTATGTCCCTCTATACATCTGCCACTGGGATGACCCCTCGGGGTTGAGCGGTTGTATAATGGTGTTTCTACGTGATACACGCCTGTGGACGCAGGCATTTCTTCATTTTTATGATTCAATAATAAGTGTTTATAATTCATCGCACACAGATGAAACGGATTTTTTTAAGGGTTCATCGTGTGCCATCAATTAGTTTTATCGAACAATCGTATGAAAGTATTGAAATTCGGCGGAACGTCGGTAGGTTCCGTCAACAGCATGTTGAATGTAAAGAAAATAGTTGAGGCGATAGATGATAAGGTAATCGTAGTGGTTTCGGCGTTGGGAGGCATCACCGACAAGTTGATAAAGACTTCGAACATGGCGGCATCGGGCGATTCGGGATACGAGAAAGAGATGAAGGAAATCGTGAACCGCCACATCGAAATGGTTTATACGGTGATTCCTGCGGGCGAGAAACGGGAGTTGCTTCTCGATTGTGTGAATGAGCTGCTGAGCGAATTGAAGGATATCTTTCAAGGCATTTACCTGATACGCGACCTTTCGCCCAAGACCTCGTCGACCATCGTAAGCTATGGCGAGCGTTTGTCTTCCATCATCGTGGCTACGCTCATCGACGGGGCACAATGGTTCGACTCCCGTCTGTTCATCAAGACGGAAAAGAAGCACAACAAGCATATCCTCGACTCGGAACTGACCAACCGTCTGGTGCGCGAGACCTTCCGTGAGATTCCGCGCGTATCGTTGGTGCCGGGCTTTATCTCGTCGGATAAGGATACGGGCGAAGTGACCAATCTGGGCAGGGGCGGTTCTGATTATACCGCTTCTATCATCGCCGCGGCGCTGGATGCCGATGTGCTGGAGATATGGACGGATGTGGACGGGTTTATGACCGCCGACCCGAGGGTCATCAGCACCGCTTACCCCATCACCGAACTGAGCTATGTGGAGGCGATGGAGCTTTGCAACTTCGGCGCGAAGGTGGTTTATCCGCCTACTATCTATCCGGTATGCCATAAGAATATACCTATATTAATAAAGAATACATTCAATCCCGACGCTCCGGGCACTATCGTGAAGCAGGAGGCAGACCATTCTTCGAAAGCCATCAAAGGCATTTCCTCTATCAACGACACGTGCCTCATTACGATGACCGGACTGGGTATGGTAGGCGTTATCGGCGTGAACTACCGCATTTTCAAGACCCTGGCGGAGAACGGTATCAGTGTGTTCCTCGTATCGCAGGCTTCTTCGGAAAACTCTACTTCTATCGGCGTGCGCAATGAAGATGCGGCACTTGCCTGCAAGGTGCTCGATGAAGAGTTCGCCAAGGAAATCGAAATGGGCGAAATCAGCCCGATGAAAGCCGAGGGAGGGCTTGCTACGGTAGCTATTGTGGGTGAAAACATGAAGCATACGCCGGGCATTGCCGGAAAGCTCTTCGGTACGCTGGGGCGGAACGGCATTAACGTGATAGCCTGTGCGCAAGGTGCATCGGAAACCAATATCTCGTTTGTGGTAGAAGGCGGTTCGCTCCGCAAGACCTTGAATGTCATCCACGATTCGTTTTTTCTTTCCGAATATCAAGTGCTGAACCTTTTCATTTGCGGCATCGGTACGGTGGGGCATAGCCTGATAGACCAGATACACAGCCAGCAGGAACGCTTGAAACAGGAGCGGGGGCTGAACCTGAAAGTGGTGGGAATCGCCAACGGACACAAAGCAATGTTCACCCGTGCGGGAATCGACCTGACGAATTATCGTGAGGAACTGGAAGAGAAAGGCATGCCTTCGTCCACGCAAGTGCTGCACGACGAGATTATCGGGATGAACATCTTCAACTCGGTCTTCGTGGATTGTACCGCAAGTGAAGAAATCGCTTCCTTGTATAAAGACTTCTTGGGACATAACATCTCGGTGGTGGCGGCAAACAAGATTGCGGCTTCTTCGGATTATGAGATTTATGCCGAGTTGAAGCGGATAGCCCGCCATCGGGGTGTGAAGTTTTTGTTCGAGACCAATGTGGGAGCAGGACTTCCGGTCATCAATACCATCAATGACCTGATTAATAGCGGAGACAAGATATTGAAAATCGAAGCTGTATTGAGCGGCACGCTGAATTATATCTTCAATGAAATCAGTGCCGATGTACCTTTGAGCCAAACCATCCGGAACGCAAAGGAGCAAGGATATTCCGAACCCGACCCGCGTATTGACTTGAGCGGAACCGATGTGGTGCGCAAGTTGGTCATCCTGGCACGTGAAGCAGGTTATCGCCTGAACCAGGAAGATGTAGAGAAACACTTGTTCATTCCCGACAGCTTCTTCGAAGGGTCGCTGGATGACTTCTGGCGCAAGATACCTTCGCTGGATGCCGATTTCGAGGCACGCCGCAAGGTGTTGGAGCGTGAAGGCAAGCGCTGGCGGTTCGTGGCACGCTTCGAAGGCGGAAAGGGAGTTGTAGAACTGGTAGAGGTAGACCGCCATCATCCGTTCTACGAACTGGCGGGAAGCAATAATATCATCTTGCTTACCACCGAGCGCTATAACGAATATCCGATGCTTATCCAAGGCTATGGAGCCGGTGCGAGCGTGACCGCCGCCGGAGTGTTTGCGGATATTATGAGCATTGCGAATATTTAAGTTTAGGTACCAGGTGACTAGGTACTAGGGACTAGGTTTTGAATAGTCCGATTCTTAAAGTACCTAAAACCTAGTACCTAGTCAACTAGTACCTAGTTACCCGGTCAACAAAAAAGAAAACGAAATGAAACATCTGATTATATTAGGAGACGGGATGGCGGATTGGGCTGTCCCCTCTCTGGGAAACAAGACTTTATTGCAATATGCCCATACGCCCTGCATGGATATGCTGGCACGCATGGGACGCACCGGAATGCTGAAGACCGTAGCCGACGGGTTTCATCCGGGAAGCGAGGTGGCGAACATGTCGGTAATGGGGTATGACCTGCCTACGGTATACGAGGGACGCGGGGTGTTGGAAGCCGCCAGCATCGGAGTCGATTTGGAGCCGGATGACATGGCGATGCGCTGCAACCTGGTATGCATAGAGGGCGATATCCTGAAGAACCATTCGGCAGGGCACATCACCACCGAAGAAGCCGACGAGCTGATTCGTGCCTTGGAAGAACGCTTAGGCTCCGACCGTATCCATTTCTATACCGGCGTGCAATACCGGCATTTGCTGGTGGTGAAAGGCGGAAACAAACACGTGGCTTGCGTGCCTCCGCACGATATCCCGTTGCAGCCCTTCCGTCCGAATCTGGTGAAGGCGTTGGTTCCCGAAGCGCAAGAAACCGCCGATTTGCTGAACGGGCTGATTATGGCTTCGCAAGACTTGCTGGCTTCGCATCCGCTTAACCTGAAACGGATGAGCGAGGGCAAAGACCCGGCGAACAGCATCTGGCCCTGGAGCCCGGGCTATCGCCCGAAGATGGAGCCGTTGGCGAATAAATACCCCTCCATCCGCAAGGGCTCGGTGATTACGGCGGTCGACCTCATCCGGGGCATCGGACGCTATGCCGGACTCCGGTGCATCGATGTGGAAGGTGCTACGGGACTTTATACCACCAATTACGAAGGCAAGGCACAAGCCGCCATCGATGCCCTGAAGACCGATGATTTCGTTTACCTGCACATCGAAGCAAGCGATGAGGCAGGACATGAGGGCGATGTAGACTTGAAGTTGAAGACCATCGAATATCTGGACCAGCGTGCCGTTAAACCCATTTGGGAAGCGGTAAAAGACTGGGACGAACCGGTGGCGATAGCCGTGCTTCCCGACCATCCGACCCCGTGCGAATTGCGCACGCATACCGCCGAGCCGATACCTTTCTTGATTTATTATCCGGGCATTGAGCCGGATGCGGTGCAGGCATACGATGAGGTGTCGTGCCGGGAAGGCGGATACGGCATGTTGGAAAAAGACGAGTTTATGAATTTATTTATGAATAGCTGAAACTTTCACCACAGATTATGAAATATTACAGTACCAATAAGCAGGCTTCCGACGCTACACTGGAAGAAGCCGTAGTGCGCGGACTGGCAGGTGACAAAGGGCTTTACATGCCCCGCGAAATCAAGCCTTTGCCCGCATCGTTTTACGATGAGATAGAAAACCTTTCGTTTCAGGAAATTGCTTACCGCGTGGCGGACGCTTTCTTCGGAGAAGATGTGCCGGCGGATGTCTTGAAGCAGATTGTATATGACACCTTGAGCTTTGATGCGCCGGTGGTGAAGGTGAAAGACAATATCTATTCGCTGGAGCTCTTCCACGGGCCTACGCTGGCGTTCAAGGACGTGGGCGGACGCTTTATGGCACGCCTCTTGGGCTATTTCATCCGCAAGGAAGGAAAGAAGCAGGTCAATGTGCTGGTAGCTACGTCGGGCGATACGGGAAGTGCCGTGGCAAACGGTTTCCTGGGTGTGGAAGGCATTCGTGTATATGTGCTTTACCCGAAAGGGAAGGTGAGCGAGATACAGGAAAAGCAGTTCACCACGCTGGGGCAGAACATCACCGCCATTGAGGTGGACGGCACGTTCGACGATTGCCAGGCACTGGTGAAAAACGCATTTATGGACGAAGAGCTGAAGGCGCACATGCAGCTGACCTCTGCCAATTCCATCAATGTGGCGCGCTTCTTGCCTCAGGCTTTCTATTATTTTTACGCTTATGCCCAGATGAAGAAGCAGGGCAAGGCGGACAATCTGGTCATCTGCGTGCCCAGCGGGAACTTCGGAAACATTACGGCAGGGCTTTTCGGCAAGCGGATGGGGCTTCCGGTAAAACGCTTTATCGCCGCCAATAACCGCAATGATATTTTCTATCAATACTTGAAGACGGGTGTCTATACGCCACGTCCTTCGGTAGCGACCATTGCCAATGCCATGGATGTGGGCGACCCCAGCAACTTCGCCCGTATCCTCGACTTATACGGAGGAAGCCACGAGGCTATTTCCGGCGAAATCAGTGGCGAGACTTATACCGATGAGCAGATTCGCGAAACCGTGCAGAAGGCTTACGAGGAAACCGGATACCTGCTCGACCCTCACGGGGCGTGCGGCTATCGTGCGCTGGCGGAAGGCTTGAAGCCGGGCGAAACGGGAGTGTTCCTCGAAACAGCCCATCCGGCAAAGTTCTTGCAGACGGTGGAAGCCATTATCGGAACCAAAGTGGATATCCCCGAAAAGCTTCAGGCGTTTATGCGCGGTACGAAGCAAAGCGTCCCGATGCCGAAAGACTTCGCTTCGTTCAAGGCATACTTGATGAATGAAAAATGAAGAATTAAGGATGAAGAATGAGGTGAAACATCACTCATTCTTCATCCTTAGAAGCTGTTTTGAATTTATCGTGCGATGATTTGGGATGAGTTTTTGAGGCATTTTCGCTTTTGTGATGAGGAAGATAGCGGGCTATCTGACGAAGAACAGGAGCG
>NZ_NFJA01000120.1:0-9319 GCF_002159615.1 Bacteroides sp. An279 | reverse complement strand
GCTCCTGTTCTTCGTCAGATAGCCCGCTATCTTCCTCATCACAGAAGCGAAAATGCCTCAAAAACTCATCCCCAATCATCGCACGATAAATTCAAAACAGCTTCTAAATTCAAAACAGTTTCAAATGCTTTTTATGCATTTTGTTCCGCTTTCGTCTCGATGGGCATTGTGTTTTCCTTGTATGCGGCGAATCCTTTTACTTTAACCCGTTCCTTTTTCTCTTCTTCAGCTACGGTAGCATTACCCAGTTGGTTCAGGTTTTCTTTGATGGCGTTGTGTGTGTCGAAGAAAAAGTCGAGCAACATTTTCAGGTGTTCTTCCAGTTCTCCTTCGTTGGGCGAAAAGTATGTATGGCAACGCGAATGCAGTCCTACGGTTTTCCCGTCCTCATCTGCCATGTAAACGGTAGTGACCAGCGAATTGACATTGACCAGGTTGATTATTTCTTTCAATACAGGGAAGGCTTCGTTGTCGGTATTGATAGAGCCCCACCATGGATTCCATATCATGATGAAACGGTTTTCTTCTTCGGCGGCAATGTAGAAATCGTCTCCCTGATACTTGAAGGCGATGTGTCCTTCCTCGTTTTCCTCGGGTTGGCATCCTATCTTTTTCAAGGTGCTGACTACCAATTGTTTTGTACTGATTTCATCTAGTTCGTCCTTGGTCATTTGTTCCAGATGTTCCAGCCGTTTTTTTCGTTCGTGTATGATGCGAATCAAGAACAATACAATTGGCCAAAGGGCAAGGGCAATGACGGCTACCAGTATGGTGATATCTGAAATGTTGTTCATAATGATGGAGTTTTAAGATTTATACACTTAAAGATACGAATAATCTTGATATAGATTAAGCTTCTGCTTCCTTTTATATTTTTTTAATCTAATATTCCGCAGTAAAAGGACTTTGAGTTTGTTTTATAGACAAACATTAAACAAAAAAGAGGAGAGATTGATTATGAAAAAGATTTTATCAACTTTAGTCATTTGTGTGGCATTTTTAAGCACTGGTGTGCTTCAAGCCCAAGAAACAGAACGTGAATTGACTCGTGAAGAAAAGAAAGAAATGCAAGCCAAATTGGACAGCTTGCTTTTCGAAGAAGCGAAACAAGCCTTGAATGACAAGGCATTTACTTTAGAAGCCGACAAAGTTGTCTTCAAGTATGGACAGATGGCATATGTCAATTCGAATACAAATTTTGTATCTGTAGATGGTGAAAAGGCGGTTGTACAGGTCGCTTTTAATATTCCAGTCAGTGGACCGAACGGGCTGGGAGGTGTAACGGTAGACGGTTCGGTATCTTCTTATGAAGTGAAAGAAGACAAGAAAGGCAATTTGCGTTTGACCATGAATGTAATGGGAGCGGGAATTTCGGCAAGAGTGGAAATTGGCATGATGAAAGGTTCCAATCAAGCATCGGTTGAAATCTTCCCTAATTTTAATTCGAACCGTTTGACTTTGAATGGTGTTTTGTTACCTTTGCATAAGAGTACAGTATTTAAAGGACGTTCGTTTTGATGGAATGTGATGGATTGGCCAGGAAACTGGCGTGACATTTTTTATGATTTAATTAAATGGAAAGACAGATATGAAAAAGAATTTGTTTATGGCATTCGGTATAATTGCTTTAATGAGCTTGGCCGCATGCGAGAAAGACCCGGATATGGGGCAGTTGGACAGTGATTTGGTAGTATATACCGATCATGACAATAGCGTTGATTTCAGCAAGTATGTTACATATTATTTGCCTGATAGTATTTTGGAGGCAGGTGATATACATGCTTCGTATTGGACCGACAACAATGCACTGGCTATAGTCGGTGAAGTAGAAAATCAGATGAACCGTTTGGGTTACCAGCGTATTACTGATCCGACTCAAAAAGGTAATGCTGATGTAGGTGTACAATTATCGTATGTGTCACAGACCAATACTGTCATTTCCGGCGGTTATTGGGGAGGCTGGTGGGATCCTTTTTACTGGGGAGCCGGCTGGGGCGGATGGTATTATCCTTATCCGGTAAGTTATAGTTATGACACGCAAGCCTTGATTTTAGAGATGGTGGATTTGACAGGACAGGATGCAGACAACAATCAGCGTCAGATTCCTGTAGTATGGTATGCCAGTGCTTCGGGGTTCCAGTTCGGGAGCAACCGTGTGAATATGCAGTTGTTGTTGGATGGTGTGGACCAGGCTTTCAGTCAGTCGGCTTATTTGAGTACCAATAAATAATAAAGGAGGATTAAATTATGAAAACAATGATATTCAGAAGTTTTGCAATAGCTTGTTGTGTAATGCTGTGTGGAGTCGCAAAGGGATATGCTCAATGGGATGCCCGTAAAATGCATTTTACTATCGACTGGCAGGTAAATGCTCCATATTCTACTGATTTTGCAGATAAAATCAGCGGGTGGGGGATGAATTTTGAGGCTACTTATAATGTGGCTCCACGTTGGGCGATAGGAGGCTTTATAAATTTCCACACCAATCATAGGTATGTAGGCAGGCAAACTTTACAACTTTCCCCTACTGAATCGCTGACGACTGACCAGCAACGTTCGGCTTATCAGTTACCTTTTGGACTTACAACTTCGTATAGTATATATAATGGTAAGGTAGTTAAGCCTTATGTAGGTGTGAAACTGGGAGCAGCATATACGCGTTATACCACCTATTATGGTACAGGAGGGGTGTATGATAATCCATGGGGATTTTATGCTTCGCCTGAAATCGGTTTGCGCATTTTCCCATTTAAAGGTCATCGTTTAGGTTTTCACATAGCAGGTTATTATAGTTATATGACCAATAAAGCGGAAACCTTAGCCAGTGAAGATATTGATGGACAGAATAATGCCGGTTTCCGGTTGGGTGTGATTTTTTAAAAGGTTCTTTTAAAAGGTCTTGATTTCACATAAAGGGTCATCTCAAAATTTTTAGGGATGACCTTTTATGTGTTTAATTGATTCCTGACAAAATGACATGACTTGGGACTTATTGTAATGTGCGATTGACTGATTCGATGTAATCCAGCAATTCTTGTCTTCCTGTCTTTTTTTCGGATGAAGTAATGAAATAGGGGGGGAGTTCTTCCCATTGCTCTTTCAAGGTATCAAGAAAACGTTCTACATTTTGCTTAGTCTTTCCGGCACTTTGTTTGTCGGATTTGGTAAATACAAGCGCAAAAGGCACGCTGTTCTCACCCAGCCACTCAATGAATTGTAAGTCTATCTTTTGAGGTTCAAGCCGGCTGTCAACCAGTACAAACAGGCATGTCATCTGTATTCGTTCCAATACGTAATGTTGGATGAGGTTCTTGATATTTTCCATTACCTTCTTCCCTCGCTGTGCATAGCCATACCCAGGCAAATCAACCAGGTACCACGAATTGTTGATGAGAAAATGATTAATGAGTAATGTCTTTCCGGGAGTAGACGAAGTCATAGCCAACTTAGAGTGATTGGTCAGCATATTGATGAGGCTGGACTTGCCTACGTTGGAGCGTCCGATAAAAGCATACTCGGGCAGATTTCCGTCCGGACACATATCCGCCCGCGAATTACTGACAACGAATTGGGCACTTGTTATTTCCATATTGTTTTTTATTGGTTGTGTTAGATGTTAATATTCCAGACACTCATCCAAATCATGTGTGATTTGTGCTTTATCGAGATGTTGCCCGATGAAAACGAGTTTTATCATGCGGTCTCCATACTTTTCATCCCAGTCACGCATTAACCCAGGCTCTTGCACCATCAGTTTGACCAAGTCTTCTTCGGGTGCGGTGGCATACCATAAGCCTGCTTCGTGCAGTTGCTTTTGTCTTCCTGCCTGTTCGAAAAGATAAGACATGTCGCGGTTATGGCTGAAGTAGCATACCCCTTTCGCACGGATGATGTTTTTCGGCCATTTGGTAGCGATGTAGCGGTCTAACTTATGAATGTCGAAGGCAGGGCGACGGTAATACACGAATGTGCCGATACCGTATTCTTCTGCTTCACCCTCATCGTGGTGGTGATGCTCGTGATGGTGATGATTTTCTTCTTCGTGAAGTCCGTCTTCATCGTGGTGATGTCCTTCGGCAGCTTGTAGGTGAGCTTCGCGTTCTTCTTCTTCGGTCGCAGCTTTTTCAATGCCCCGAATCCATCCGGCAGATGTTGCCACACGTTCGAAATTAAACATCTGTGTATTTAGCAACTTATCGAGGTCTGCATTCCCATAGTCGCATTCGATGATTTCGGCAGCAGGCTGAATTGTACGGATTATTTGTTTGATACGGTTTAATTCTTCGGGTTTTACTTCAGAAGCTTTGTTGAGCAGGATGATATTGCAAAATTCGATTTGTTGGATAATCAGGTTTTCAATATCTTCTTCGTCAATGTTTTTGCGTGTCAGGTTATCTCCACAGGCAAATTCGTCTTGCATACGCATGGCATCTACTACCGTTACGATGCAATCCAGCCGGCAAATGCCATATTTTGCATAGGCACCACCTAGTGAAGGTATGGAACAGATGGTTTGTGCGATGGGTTCCGGCTCACAAATGCCACTAGCCTCAATGACGATATAGTCGAATCGCTGGCTTTTCATCAGCTCAAACAACTGTTCTATCAGATTGGTCTTTAGTGTGCAACAGATACATCCGTTTTGCAAGGATACCAGGCTGTCATCTTTTTGATTTACGACACCTCCTTTTTGAATCAGGTCAGCATCAATGTTTATTTCGCCTAAATCATTTACAATGACGGCAAATTTGATACCCCGTTTGTTGGAAAGGATTCGGTTTACTAAAGTGGTTTTTCCGCTGCCCAGATAGCCGGTAAGGAGCAGCACCGGAATTTCTTTTGGTTTCATATGAGATGAGGATTAATAACAGTATTTTGAACGCAAGCCACACAGGCTACACAGAAAATAATTTTCAGAAACTGTTCGGGAATTCTACAAAAAGTTTTTTGGCTTGATGTATTCGTCTTCGTGTGTGCTTTGGGCGTTTTTTGTCTTTTCCGCTTCTTTCTTCGTCAGACAGACCGCAATCTTCCTCATCATAGAAGCAGAAATGCCTCAAAAACTCATCCCAAATCATCGCACGATAAATTCACAACAGTTTCTCAATTGAAAAGACTGTGTCGTCTGTGGGTGCTGTGATGGTATCAGCAAAAGCGTATTTATTCGAATAAGCTTCTGAATTTCTTGAATATTTTTTCTTTCAAGGTCATGTTGGGCTTGAAACTTTCCGATTCCTGCCATTTTTCCAACGCTTGGCGTTCTTCTTTGTTCAGCTTTTCAGGAATATATACACTGACATTTACCAGTAAGTCTCCCGTACCTGTATTGTATCCGTAACTGTTAATTGTAGGGAGCCCTTTGCCTCGCAGGCGTAAAACTTTACCCGGTTGAGTGCCTGGCTCTATTTTGATTTTTGCCTTGCCATCGATAGTGGGGATTTCTACCGTGCCTCCCAATGCCGCTGTAGGCACGCTTAGCAAGAGGTTGTAGATGAGGTCGCTTTCATCACGAATTAGTTCGGGATGTTTTTCTTCTTCGATCAAGACCAGCAAATCACCCGGTACACCGTTATGTTTCCCGGCATTTCCTTTACCGTTGATAGTGACCTGCATACCTTCGGCTACGCCTGCCGGTATCTTTACCGTTACGATTTCTTCGCCGTAGACAATGCCTTCTCCGTCACATTCTTTGCATTTGTTCTTGATAATTTTGCCTTCACCTCCACATTGTGGGCACACAGACTGGGTCTGCATCATGCCGAAAATGCTTTGCTGGGTACGGGTGACACTGCCTGTTCCGTGACAGGTAGGACAAGTTTCCACGCCTCCTGTGTCTTCAGCTCCAGTTCCGTGGCAATGACTACATTGAACGTATTTTTTTAGTTTGAATTTTTTTTCTACTCCTGTAGAAATTTCTTTCAAACTGAGTTTTACTTTTACTCGCAAGTCGGAACCTCTGTATCGGCGTTGGCGTGGCTGGGCACTTCCACCACCGAATCCTCCGAATCCTCCTCGTCCGCCGAAGATATCACCGAACATAGAGAATATATCATCCATTGACATTCCGCCTGCGCCGAATCCTCCGAATCCTCCTCCGCCGGCAGCTCCGTCTACGCCTGCAAAGCCGTATTGGTCATATCGTGCACGTTTGTCCGGATTGCTTAGGACTTCATACGCTTCTGCTGCTTCTTTAAATTTTTCTTCGGCTTCCTTGTCGCCGGGGTTTCTGTCCGGATGATATTGGATTGCTTTCTTCCGGTAGGCTTTCTTTATTTCATCTGCCGAGGCCGACTTGTCGACCCCTAATACTTCATAGTAGTCTCTTTTTGCCATATCAACAAATCTTTTTTATATTATTGTGCAACAACAACTTTCGCGTGGCGGATTACTTTGTCGTTCAGTTTATATCCGGTTTGTACACAGTCCAGCACTTTTCCTTTCTGCTCTTCATTGGGGGCAGGGACCAATGCGACAGCCTCGTGATAGTCTGTGTCAAAAGCTTCGCCTATTGGTTCCATTTTCTGAAGTCCTTCTTGCTCCAGCACTTTGTGGAACTTTTGCGAAATCAATTCGATACCTTGGCGGATGGCATCCAAATCTTCTGTCTTTGCTGCATTTTGCAAGGCACGCTCCATGTCATCAAGAATCGGGAGTATGGCACTGATGGTTTTTTCTCCTCCATTCTTGATTAATTCAGCTTTCTCTTTCATCGTGCGTTTCCGATAGTTGTCGAATTCGGCAGACAGACGCAAGTATTTGTCTTTTTGCTCCTCGATGGTTTTTGTGGCTGTTTCCAGTTCTTTTTGCAATTTTGCTTCACCGGTCAATTCTTGTTCGTCTTCTTTCTTATTGGGTTCTTGCTTGTTTTCAGATGTTGTCTCAGTTTGTTCGCCTGAAGGCTGTTCGGCCTGGCCTTGTTTGATTTCTTCTTCGTTATGATTATTTGTACTCATAATTATATAATGTTTTGTTTGTTCTGAAAAATGGCGCTACAAAATCCGTGCCTGAATGGCTGGCATGCGAAAAACAGGTGCAAAAGTAATGAATTTTTGCCATACTGGCAGGCTTTCTGTATTTCATTTGCCTTTTTTTCTTATCTTTGTGCCCACATAAGTTTAATATAGGTATAGTAAAAAGATGATAACAGTTTCAAACGTAGCCGTTCAATTTGGTAAAAGAGTGTTGTACAACGATGTGAATATCAAGTTTACCAATGGAAATATTTATGGTGTCATTGGTGCCAATGGCGCTGGAAAATCCACATTTTTGAAAGTCATTTCAGGAGAACTGGACCCTACGAAGGGAAGTGTAACTTTAGGGCCTGGCGAGCGTCTTTCAGTATTGAGCCAAGACCATTTTAAGTATGACACGCATACCGTACTCGACACGGTACTGATGGGGCATACGGTATTGTGGGATATCATGAAGCAGCGTGAAGCATTATATGCCAAGGCTGATTTTTCGGACGAAGATGGGCTGAAGGCAGCTGAACTGGAGGAGAAATTTGCAGAGTTGGAAGGATGGAATGCTGAAAGCGATGCGGCGATTTTATTGAGCGGATTGGGCATTAAGGAAGACAAGCATTATGTTCTGATGGGTGACTTGAGTGGAAAAGAAAAGGTACGTGTGATGCTGGCACAGGCTTTGTTCGGTAATCCGGATAACTTATTGCTTGATGAGCCGACCAATGATTTGGATATGGATACAGTGACATGGCTGGAGAATTATTTGGCCGATTTCGAGCATACGGTTTTGGTGGTGAGTCACGACCGCCACTTTCTTGATTCGGTATGTACACATACGGTAGATATTGATTTCGGGAAAGTGAACCTTTTTGCAGGGAACTACAGTTTTTGGTATGAATCCAGTCAGCTTGCTTTACGCCAACAGCAGAATCAGAAGGCAAAAGCGGAAGAGAAACGTAAGGAACTGGAGGAATTTATACGCCGTTTTTCTGCCAATGTGGCAAAATCAAAACAGACCACCAGCCGTAAGAAAATGCTGGAAAAACTGAATGTGGACGAAATCAAGCCTTCTTCGCGTAAATATCCGGGCATCATCTTTACTATGGATCGTGAACCGGGAAACCAGATACTGGAAGTGTCAGGGTTGCGTGCTACCACTGAAGACGGCACAGTGTTGTTTAACGACGTAAACTTTACGGTGGAGAAGGGGGACAAGATTGTGTTTTTGAGCCGGGACCCACGTGCAATGACGGCTTTATTCGAAATTATCAACGGCAATCGCAAGCCTCAGGCAGGACATTATAACTGGGGGGTGACGATTACCACAGCCTATCTTCCATTGGATAATACCAGTTATTTTAATAGCGATCTGAATCTGGTGGATTGGTTAAGCCAATATGGCGAAGGAAACGAAGTGTATATGAAAAGTTTCTTAGGCCGCATGCTCTTTTCTGGAGAAGAAGTGTTGAAAAAAGTCAATGTACTTTCGGGAGGCGAGAAAATGCGTTGCATGATTGCGCGTATGCAACTTCGCAACGCCAATTGCCTGATATTAGATACGCCTACTAACCATCTTGACTTGGAGTCGATTCAGGCATTTAACAATAACCTGAAGATTTATAAAGGAAATATCCTCTTTGCCTCGCACGACCATGAGTTTATCGAGACCGTGGCGAACCGTATCATTGAACTTACGCCAAACGGTATCATTGACAAGATGATGGAGTATGACGAATATATTGCGTCCGACCATATTAAGGCGATGCGGGCAAGAATGTACGGGGGTGAAGATTAAAGAAACTGTTTTGGATTTATCGTACGCTGATTTGGGTTGGCTTTTGAGAGTCTCTCCCGACCTTCCTTTATGAGGAGGCTGGGAGAGGCTGTGATGAGGAAGATAGCGGATTGTTTGGCAAATAACAGAAGCGGAAAGGCAGATAAAGTCCATCAAAAGTTAGATGCCTTAAAAAATAGATGTGTTTGCTTTTGGAAAAAAAGATTGCCAAAAATTTGCAGGTTACAAAATAAACCATTACCTTTGCATCGGTTTTGAAAAAATGACCATTCGGGGTGTAGCGCAGTCCGGTTAGCGCACCTGCTTTGGGAGCAGGGGGTCGTGGGTTCGAATCCCGCTACCCCGACTTGAGTCCTGATTTCGTTGGAAATCAGGACTTTTTTATTTGGTAAATGTCTGTAGAAAAATTGAATATTTGTTCATAAATGTTTTTCTCTGTAACTTCATGTAGATTTAGAAGCTGTTTTGAATTTATCGTGCGATGATTTGGGATGAGTTTTTGAGGCATTTTCGCTTTTGTGATGAGGAAGATAGCGGGCTATCTGACGAAGAACAGGAG
>NZ_NFJA01000012.1:0-60472 GCF_002159615.1 Bacteroides sp. An279 | reverse complement strand
ACTTTATTGTTTGGTACCTTTAAAGATATAACATTTTTCCAATTGACCGGCTGATTTGAGATCTGAAGATGCTTATAACATTATTCTTGAATCAATTCAAAACAGTTTCAAAAACACCAAGGTTACCCTTGCCTTGTGGACTTATATGTCAAATTGCATTAGCACTAAGGAACCGCCGTATGCCGAACGGCACGTACGGTGGTGTGAGAGGTCGGAAAACGAAAGTAGGAAGAAAACTAACTACTTCGTTTTCCTCCTACTCAATTTAATATGTCTTTACTGCCGGATATGAAAAAAAGGCTAGAATTTTGATACACTCTTCTATATTCAGTATCAGATAATTACATTGTATGTATGCCTGATATGAGTATTTTTAATCCTCTTGCATCCCACAAGGTTTCATTTGATTTGTAGGATTCGAACAGGTTGTTGTTTTACTTCATCCAGTGGGACGGCTTGATAGGCGACTTTTGAAAAATCAATATCTTTGAGTCGGATACTACGTATCTCGCTGTTGTACATCGTACGGTAATAAATAATACGGTGTTTCATGTCTGTAGCCGAAGTCCATTGGGTAGCACTGGGAATGTCGGCGGGGATTTTTCCTCCGGTAAATTCAATGCCTACGGGAATGTCGAAATTGTTCAATATCTGGAATGACTGAAGAACCGTTTTTAGTGCGTTTTCCTGTTTGGGTGCTGTGGCTTGATAGAATGCAGCTCTTACGAAACGTGAAGGAGGAGTCACATCACCTGGGATACCGAGGAATCCGCTTCCTGCCCCGAAAGAAGCCAGTCGCGTATCGCCCAATGATTGGGAAGGAGCTGAACCGGGATAGAGGTTCACGTAGTTATTAAGATTGGTCAGGTGCCATTCGAATCCGGGTGAATTGGTCAGTACGCCTAGGTCGTTTTCGTAAAACCGGGCTTTTCCTTGAACGATTTCCAGTACAATTTGTCGTCCGCTGACATCGGTAAACCGCCAATGAACGGTAGAAGCACGCGGGTCGATACTGATGATGTGTGCTTCGTTTACTTTTTCTGTCACTTCTTCCAGTGTAGCACATTCGCCCAATATCCAAGCAACCAGTTGCAGGTCGGCTATGCTGGTATCTTTTTGGGCAGGGTTGTAAGTTTCGTATTCTCCATAATTGGGAAAATAAAATAGTCCGGCAGATAAGCCGGCTTCATTGATACCTTCGGCAATGAAGTCTTTTTGTTCTACTGCAAGCCCTACATAACCATAACGTGCAGTAAATGTCATGCCTTTGTTTCCATCGGGAGTAAGCGAATGCATTGTATAGCCTCGTGGTACAATGATATACTGGCTGTTCAGGTCGCTGCCTCCCCATTCGATGGTACGGGCTACGATGGTGGTACTGTCTTGGCTGGTTAGGGTGATTCCTGTACAGGCATTTGCCGGGAGCGATACGTTGAGCATGCCGGCGAAGGCTAAGATTGAAATGATGGATGGTGTTTTCATGGTTTTTGAGTTTTTAAGTTTTTGAGTTTTTAAGTTTTTGGGTTTTTAAGTTTTTGGGTTTTTAAGTTTTGGGGTTTTTGAGTTTGAGCGTTCTTAAAGGGTTTCCCGACTTATAAACTTATTAACAATCTATGTGGTTAAATGGTTCAAGTTTTCATCAGATAGAGTTTTCCGTTCTCTTGTTTGATGCGTTCTTCCGAAAGCAGGTACGTCAGTACGTTCAGAATTTTTTCTTCGGGTACAGACAAGGCATGAATCACTTCCTGTGGGGTGTGGGGATGTCTGTTCAGCAAGTTTTTTATATCGGAAGCAATGTCTTCGTATTCACCTTTTTTTAATCCGGATGTATGTTTCTCAAGGCATACGTCACATTGTCCGCAATTATGTTCATTATTTTCACCGAAATAATGCAGCAGCATCCGGCTTCGGCACTGGTCGTTGCTCTCGGCATATTCCAACATTGCCTGTATGCGTTTTTCATAACTTCTTTTCCGGTCTTCGTATACTTCTTTGTTTAATACAATACGGTTCGTGTCTTGCCTCTCGCGTGTATATATAATATAAGGAGTCTTTTTGCCCGGTATATAGTGTAGGATATGTCGTTTGGTCAAAAGGATGAGCGTATCATATACCTGTTGGCGTGAAAGTCCGCTTCTTTGGGCTAAAGTTTCTTCATTGATGTATGCATAATCGCTGAACAGGCCGGTGTACGAGCGCAGGATAATGCGGAGCAGTTTTTCTGTATCCTGGTTATGCTCTTCCATACGGTATAATTCATCGCGGCGCAGGGTGAAAATAAGACGGGAGGCATTGTCTTGTTCATCGGTATATTCCAGGTATCCTGCGCGGGTCAGTATTTTCAGGGCACTGTCTACGCGAACTGGAAAATGCTTGAAGCGCTGACAGAACTCATCGATGTTGAAAGCGAAAGTACATCCTCTGCCATCACCCATGGCCATCTGGTAATAGTAGTTGATGTGTTCATATACTTGGCGGATATAGTCTTTTTCTGGAAAGGCATCACTTATCCGTTTTTTCAAAATAGTCTTGTCACTTTGTGCATACAGTAAGACCGCGTATGCTTTTTGTCCATCACGTCCCGCACGTCCGGCTTCTTGAAAATAGGCTTCCGGTGAATCTGGAAAATCGATATGAATAACCAGCCGCACGTCCGGTTTATCAATGCCCATCCCGAAGGCATTGGTAGCCACCATTACACGATACGTACCTGCCTGCCAGCCTTTTTGTCGCAAGTCTTTGGTTTTGTTGTCTAGTCCGGCATGGTAGAAAGTGGCACTGATATCGTGCTGGTTTAGGAATAGTGATATTTCTTTGGTGCGTTTCCGGTTTCGTGTATAGACGATTGCAGAACCTTGCACTTGGTTAAGGATATGTAGCAATTCACCGCTTTTATCTTCCGTGCGGCGGACAATATAGGCAAGGTTTTTGCGCTCGAAACTCATCCGGAATACGTTTTCTTCGCGGAAGGCAAGCCGTACTTGGATGTCCTTTACCACTTCGGGGGTAGCTGTAGCTGTCAGTGCCAGTACGGGTACATCGGGCAAGAGTTTGCGCACATCGGCTATTTTCAGGTAGGCAGGACGGAAATCATATCCCCATTGCGAAATGCAGTGTGATTCGTCTACTGTTATCATGCTTACTTTCATACTGCGCAACTTGTTCTGGAAGATTTCGGTGCCGAGCCGTTCGGGTGAAATGTATAGAAACTTATAGTCACCGAAGATGCAGTTTTCCAGTGCAATGACAATCTCCTCACGCGTCATACCCGAGTAGACTGCCTGTGCCTTGATACCGTGTTTTCGCAGGTTTTGTACTTGGTCTTTCATCAGGGCAATCAGCGGAGTGATGACCAGGCATAGTCCGGGATTCGCCAGGGCAGGCACTTGAAAGGTAATGGACTTTCCACCGCCCGTAGGCATCAGCCCCAACGTGTCACGTCCACTACCGATACTGGAGATAATGTCTTCCTGTATGCCTCGGAAATTGTCATATCCCCAGTAGTGTTTCAATATGCTTTTATAATCGGTCATGTCTGTTTGCTCGGTTTAATATCCTCTATTTGTAACTGAATGTCTCCTCGTTTATGAGTGTTTTCTTCAATGGTATAGCAGATATTAAACGATTGTTTGGTCTTGATATAACGAGCCTGCGAACTTTGTCCGAATGCGATTCCGTTCATCACATTGTTTGACTTGTTGTCTACCAATTCCAATTTGATATGCTCCTGGTCACGTCCTACTACTTTACTCGTGCCATAATCGTAAACGTTCAGCGTAGAGAATACCGGTTTCGGGTTTTCAGGTCCGAAAGGATTGAACTTCTTCAAGTCGAAGAAGAATTTCGGAGTGATATCCCTGAAATCCAGTTGGGCATCGATATCAATGGTGGCACTGGTCTGTTCAGGTAGGATATGGTCGGTTACATACTCTTCGAAACGCCGGGTAAACTCCGGTACGTTTTCTATTTTCATCGAAAGCCCTGCGGCATATGTATGTCCGCCGAAGTTTTCCAGCAAATCCCGGCAATATTCGATGGCTTTATATACATCAAATCCCGATACCGAACGTGCAGAGCCGGTGGCAAGATTATCGGTTCGTGTCAATACAACGGCAGGTCGGTAATAGATTTCCGTCAGACGTGATGCGACGATACCGATTACTCCTTTGTGCCAGGCTTCGTTGTAAATGACAATAGATCGCCGTTCGGACAAATTGTCCAAATGGTCGACAATCTTGTTTGCCTCTTCCGTCATATTCTTATCCAGGTCTTTCCGTGTTTCATTATACCGGTTGATCTGATTGGCTTTTTCCAATGCTGCAGGGAAATCTTTTTCCGTGAGCAGGTCTACGGCTTCCTTTCCATTCTGTATACGGCCGGACGCATTGATGCGGGGACCTATCTTAAAGATAATGTCACTCATGTTGAGTTCCCTGTCAGACAAGCCGCATACATCGATGATGGCTTTCAGTCCTACGCTGGGGTTGGTATTCAGTTGGCGTAAGCCATGATAAGCCAGTACCCGGTTTTCTCCCATGATGGGTACAATATCAGATGCGATGCTTACTGCTACCAAGTCTAACAGAGGAGTCAGTTGATGAAACTCTATCCCGTTGTTCAGTGCAAAGGCTTGCATAAACTTGAAGCCCACTCCACAACCCGACAAGTGATCGTAAGGATAAGTCGAGTCAAACCGTTTCGGGTTCAAGATGGCAACCGCGACCGGCAATGTATCATCGGGTACATGATGGTCGCAGATGATAAAATCGATACCTTTTTCCTTGGCATAGGCGATTTCCTCTACCGCTTTGATGCCACAATCCAACACAATAATCAGCTTTACGCCGGTTTCGTACGCATAATCCACTCCTTTTTTCGATACTCCATACCCTTCGTTATAACGGTCGGGGATGTAATAGTCGATGTTCGAATAGAACTGCTGGAGGAATTTGTATACCAGTGCAACGGCGGTTGTGCCGTCCACGTCATAGTCTCCATACACCATGATGCGCTCTTTCCGTCCCATGGCTTTATTCAGGCGCTCCACGGCTAGACTCATGTCTTTCATGAGAAACGGGTCGTGCAGTTCGTTCAGTTGCGGGCGGAAAAAGCGTTTGGCTTCACCAGCCGAGGTAATACCTCTTTGTAAGAGCAGCCGGCAAAGAATTGGGCTGATGCCAATTTCTTTCGCCAGAGCCTTAGCTGCTTCCCGTTCTTCGAGTGTAGGAGGTTGATAGTTCCATTTGTAGTTCATTTATATATTTTTTTTCTTTCTTTTTCTGCATTCAAAGGAGCGGGGTATGAATACTTGAAAATATGCCCTGCTCTTTCAACTTGTAAAAGTAAGAAAAAAGCAAGAAAAAAACGGCTAATTCCCGAATTATTTTCAGGAACCAGCCGTTTAATTATTTATAAATATTCTATATTATTGATTTACAGCCCCAGTTTTTTGGCTATATCTGCCGGGATTGCTTTTTTATGTACCAGTATATTCATAGTTTTATAAGCGACGAAAGTTTTCGATGCATACCAGATGCCTTTGTACTTGCCTTCCGTGCCCCATGAATTTTTTACCATAAAGTATTCTTTTCCGTTCTGGTCTTTGGCGATGCCGTAGATGACCATGCCGTGGTCGTCGGTCGTTTCCCAATTGTCGAAAGCTTCCTGGCGCATCTCTTGGGTTACGGTGATTTCCGGAAGCGGTTTGGCAGTAAGCTCTTTGCGTTTGTCTGCAGGGCTCAAACCCAGCCAATGTGCCATATCCGAGCCTGTCAGTTCGGCGCCTTTTTCCACATCGGGGCATACGGCAACTCCATTGCGTGTGAAGCCTTGTTCGCTTACATCAGCTCCCCAGGCGAATGTGTATCCATTGTTGATGGCGTTTTCCATTACTGCCATCAGTTCGTCAATGGGAAGGTTATACGACAAAGCGTTGCGCCAGTTGTCTTGCACTTCGATGCTGAACTGTTTGTAGAACGGATGGTGTGTGTACGAGGTCAGCGAAACATAGTCATCCATATTCAATCCCAATACTTCATCGGCGAAGGTTCGCGGTGTGTAGGTCTTGCCTTTATAGGTGAATTGTTCCGGACATTTGCCCAGGTAAGTATCGTAAATGGCACATACTCCGTTTTTCCAGACTGGACTTAATTTTTTCAATTTGCCTTTGGCTATGGCATCTACATACCCTGAAGCTACGGCATCCAGTTCGTTGTGGTTCGGGAGTGAATCGCCGTACATGATGCCCGGCATGGCTTCTTGGGGCACCATTCCATAGTTTTCGTAACAGTATACGATATCTTCAAAACTTCCGCCCGGCGAGAAGGAAGCATCGCCGTGATAACGCACGTAGTTTACGGCACGGTCTTCCATCGTATGATGTACAACGAACATTTCCGACAAGTCGAACTCTCCTTTTCCCAACCGGAGCAGTTCCGATTCGAAGAAACCGAGGGTAGAGAACGACCAGCACGTGCTCGACTGGTTTTGATCTTTGATGGAAGTAATCGGGTTTTCTTTTACCGTAGTAAATACAAATCCTTCTTCTTCTGTCTTGTCTTTCTTAGGACCTTTGGCATATACATTGCTAAAGCAGATGCCCATTGCTAAAATTGCGATAAGTTTATTCATTGTTATTTATAGAGTTAATAGTTAATAATTAATACTTAATAACGGCGGATGCTTTCGATTTCCGCTATTCACCATTAATTATTAATTGTTCATTATTTAATTATTAATTACTTCATGATTTCTTCCACTTCCTCGATGGTGATGGGGATATGTTTTTCACCGGTGAAGCGCGAACCGCCGGGGATAATCAGGATATCGTCTTCCAGTCGGATGCCCCCGAAATCCTTATACTTATCAATGGCATTGAAGTCGAGGAAGTCGGTATGCATTTTGTCGGCACGCCATTTATCTATCAGGTCGGGGATAAAATAGCAACCCGGTTCGTCGGTGATGACGAAGCCTTCCTGTAAGCGTCGTCCCATACGCAAGGATGCCAGGCCGAACTGTTCGGAAGGACGTACTTCATCGTCATAACCAACGTAACATTGTCCCAGGTCTTCCATGTCGTGTACATCGATACCCATCATGTGTCCCAGTCCGTGGGGCATGAACAGGGCATGTGCTCCTGCTGCTACGGCATCCTCTACGTTGCCTTTCATCAGTCCCAGGTCTTTCAGCCCTTGTGCCAGTACACGGCACACTTCCAGATGGACCGATTTGTAGGTGATACCCGGACGTGCCAGTTCCAGGGCACGGTCGTGACAAGCCAGCACGATGCTGTACACGTCACGCTGGCGGCTGGTGAACTTGCCTCCTACCGGGATGGTACGTGTATGGTCTGAGCAATAGTTGGTCGTACTTTCGGCTCCTGCATCGGTCAGCATCAGTCTGCCTGCCTGAAGTATCTGGCTATGGTCATGGTTGTGCAAGGTCTGTCCGTTCTGGCTCAAGATTGTGGCGAAAGATACCATATTGCCGTAAGATGCGGCAATGCCGTCCAGTACACCGGCGATGTATTGTTCGGATACACCCGGTTTGCAAAGTTTCATTGCTGCGGTATGCATTTCATAACCGATGTTGCAGGCTTTGTCGATTTCTTCTATTTCGCAGGGTTCTTTTACCGAACGTAAGGCTACTACCGCCTTGATGAGTTCAAGCGAGCTGTGCTGTCTGACCAGTGAGGCACGGATGCCGGTCAGGTCTTCCAGCAAGAGCATGTTGTCGTAGCGGTAAGGAGGCAGGAAATGAATTTTCCGACGTTGGGCGATGGCTTTGCCTATCACCTCTTTCAGCTTACCAAAGGGGAAACTTTTGTCTATTCCTACTCGTGCAGCCAGTTCTTTTACGCTGGGTTGGAGACCCATCCAGATGATATCGTCCATCGTGACGTCATCGCCGAAAAAGTAATCTTCGCCGGAATCTGCATCAAGTATTCCTGCATATCCCGGATGGGCATGTCCGAAAAAATAAAGAAACGAACTGTCCTGACGGAATTTATAGGTATTGTCGGGATAATTGGCTGGTGCCTCATTGTTTCCCAATATCAGGATTAGGCCGTTGCCGACCTTGTCCCTTAACGCCTGACGGCGTTTGCTATATACGGTAGATTCGAACATATTGTTATGGTTTTTGGTAATACCTTTGTAGTAAGTATTGCAAAAGTAGAAAATTAAATTGAAAAGTTCTCTCTATATTCTGAAAAATGTATCTTTGTAGCAAATAAAAGAAATGAATATCCGCATTTTGCCCAATTGGCTGTAGGGGATGTTTGCGGATTCAAATAAAAGAAAGGTTATGGCTATGGATTATTCAAAAATGGGTTTAGTATTGGAAGGAGGAGGCATGCGTGGGGTGTTCACCTGCGGTGTGCTCGACTATTTTATGCAGAAAGGCATAGAGTTTCCTTATGTTGTCGGCGTTTCGGCTGGTGCATGCAACGGTCTGTCTTATTTGTCGCACCAGCCGGGCAGGGCACGTTACAGCAACATCGAGATGCTGGCTAAATACCGTTACATCGGGTTGAAGTATCTGTGGCACCAGCACAGCATTCTTGACCAGCATCTGCTGTATGAAAAGTTTCCTGCTACGATATTGCCTTTCGATTACGAAGCATATTTCCGTAACCCTGCACGTTTTGAGATGGTGACCACTAATTGTGTCACCGGCAGGGCCTGTTATCTGGAAGAGAAACACGACCGCGGGCGCCTGCTGGCAATTGCCAAAGCATCGAGCAGCTTGCCTTATGTGTGTCCGATAACGTGGGTAGACGGGAGTCCCATGCTCGATGGAGGTATTGTCGATTCTATTCCGGTGATGCGTGCTGTTTCGCAAGGATATGCCAAGAATGTGGTTGTGCTTACCCGGAACCGGGGCTATCGGAAGACGGAAAAAGATATCCGCATACCGCGTATCATCTATACGCGCTATCCTCGTTTGCGTGTAGCGTTGAGCCGGCGGTGTCAGGCATACAATGAGCAGTTGGAAATGATAGAGAGGCTGGAAGATGAAGGGCGTATCATAGCCATCCGTCCCGAAGCGCCCGTGAAAGTAAACCGGATAGATAAAGACATCCAGAAACTGACCGCGCTTTATGAAGAAGGTTTGCGTTGTGCCGAAAAAGTGGTGGGTTAATGGGGTGATTCCGCATTTGCCTACAAGAAGTTGTTTAAAGGAGTTAGAGGGAGTTAAAAGCCAATACTTCTGTGCTATTGGCATTTAACTCCCTCTAACTCCTTTAAATTCTTCTAACTCTTTCTAATTACTGGGGTTTTGAGAGCAGTAATGACTATTTCGCGAAGCTTACGGCGCGTGTTTCGCGGATAACCGTAATCTTGACTTGTCCCGGATATGTCATTTCGTCTTGTATCTTTTTGGCGATTTCGGTAGACAGGCTTTCGGTCTGCTTGTCGTCTATCTTGTCTGCGCCTACGATGACACGAAGCTCTCGGCCTGCCTGGATGGCATACGTCTTGGTTACGCCCGGATAAGACATGGCAAGTTGTTCCAGGTCGTTGAGACGTTTGATATAAGCTTCTACAATTTCGCGTCGTGCTCCCGGACGTGCTCCAGAGATGGCATCGCATACCTGTACGATAGGAGCCAGAAGGCTGGTCATTTCCACTTCATCGTGGTGGGCACCGATGGCGTTGCAGATGTCTGGTTTTTCCTTATATTTTTCAGCCAGTTTCATACCCAGCAGTGCATGGGGCAGTTCAGGTTCTTCATCGGGCACTTTGCCGATATCGTGCAACAGGCCGGCACGTTTGGCTTTTTTGGGGTTCAGTCCCAGTTCGGATGCCATGATGGCACACAGGTTGGCTGTTTCACGTGCATGTTGCAACAGATTCTGTCCATACGAAGAGCGGTATTTCATCTTACCGATGATACGGATCAGTTCGGGATGCAAACCGTGGATACCCAGGTCGATGGTTGTCCGCTTACCGGTTTCGATAATTTCATCTTCTACCTGCTTTTTCACCTTAGCCACCACTTCTTCGATGCGTGCCGGATGGATACGTCCGTCGGTTACCAGTTGGTGTAATGCCAAACGGGCTATTTCTCGGCGTACGGGGTCGAACGCCGAAAGGACAATGGCTTCGGGCGTATCGTCAACTACAATTTCCACTCCCGTAGCGGCTTCCAAGGCACGGATATTTCTTCCTTCCCGTCCGATAATCCGTCCTTTTATCTCGTCCGATTCAATATGGAATACGGTTACAGAGTTTTCAATGGCGGTTTCGGTTGCTACGCGCTGGATGGTTTGTATGACAATGCGTTTTGCCTCGCGGTTTGCCGACATTTTGGCATCATCCATGATGTCGTTGATATACGATTGTGCTTCCGTTTTGGCTTCTTCTTTCAGCGATTCGACGAGACGTTCTTTAGCCTCTTCAGCAGACAGTCCCGACAAGGCTTCCAGTTTTTTACGTTCTTGTGCCTGGAGGGCATCCAGTTCTTCTTTCTTCTTGTCGATAACCACCAGCTGTGCATCAAGGTTTTCGCGGATGGCTTCGGTTTCATTCCGTTTGCGTTGCAGTTCCTCGTGCTTTTGGCTTAATACCATTTCGCGCTGCTTCAGTTTGTTTTCAGCCTGTTGGATTTTCTGGTTGCGTGCTGTTACTTCTTTTTCCAGCTCGGCTTTCTTGTTCAGAAATTTTTCTTTGACCTCCAGCAACTTGTTTTTCTTGATAACTTCTGCTTCTGTTTCGGCCTCCTTTATAATTTTATCGTACCGCGATTTCAGGCCGAACTTGAAAAAAGCGTACGAAATTGCTCCTCCTACCAGGAAAGCAACAACCGTGAATATTACTACTGTTGTAAACATTACTATTTAGTTTAAAAATATAAATAAAAAACGCACATACTTTCCTGCCGGTTTGTTCCGGCATTCCAGTTGTGCGTAAAATCTTCCTTGTTCTATACTAAACTTTCCTGTCTCCTAATCGTCAGGTTTAGGATGAATGCATTCATCTATATCATCAGCCAGCTGTTTCAGTTTTTCTGCATACGGCTGTGTATCATTCCGGTCTTTCAAGGATACATTCTCAAAAGAGAGTTCCAGTGCAGTCATAGCCCAGTGTTTGGCCAGGCTGAACTCCGGATACATACTGCGATATTTGTTTAGTTTATAGTCAATCTGCTTAGCCGCCTTCCTATATAGCTCTTCCTTGTCGCGGTCAATGACCAAGGGATATAGTTCGTTGTCGATCCGCAGATGTATTTTTAATTTGTCGTCTTTCATGACTCGTTTACCTTTTGGCTTATTCATTCAGCAAAGCGATACATTTTTCGACTTCACGCACCAGCCTCGTCAACCTTTTCTTCGTATCATTGAGTTCCGTATCGTTGATACTGATTATACGGGCCATTTTCAAATTGGCATATCTTGACTCCAGTTCTTTCCGGTCACTTTCCATACGTGCGATAGCAGCTTCCTTTTCTTCCAAAAGGTGCCGGAGTGAAGCTATTTCCTTTTTCTGTTCTTCGAACAGGAACAGCAGGTTTCTTAATCTTCCTTCAAACGTATTCAGTAGCCTTTTGTCTTCTTCCGTCATTTTTTGCCAAATTCTACACAAATATAATGGATTGCTCAGAAACTCAAAAATTTTTGCGCTTATATTTTCAGAAAAAGTGGATTTTGCGTTTTTATAACATTATATGAATGCCCGCATTTCATCCATAAGGAGTCATTTCAGGGAGTTAGAAACCAATACTTTTACTAATGGAAATCCTAACAGAACTATTGTCTTTTAACTCCTGTGAGCGAAGCGCAGGACAGTTCGTGTTACCCCGGAATGTCCATGTTCCAGCAGCGGTCGCACAGGTTCAGGTAATCCATTTCGGGACGTGTTCCGAACACCAGGGCATAGAAAGCCGTTTCCTTACGTTTCAGTCCCAAAATCTGTTTCATCAGTGTTTCAGATATGGGGGGCATTTCGAAATCGGAAATCATCACTACATCCGAACGGTGCCATCCGTTGCTGTTTATCATTCGCACCGCTTCGTCTACGGCCTGTTCCATGCTGGTGCCTCCCCCGAAACTATGGTTCAGAAATTCCACCAGCACAGGTAAGTCGGTATACAGGTCTTTTACCAGCAGATGTTCGGTTTCTTCCGAAAAATTGATGATGTAACACTTGCGGTGTGTGCTTTCGGTAAGGCGGGCAATGGCGAGTACGGCCGATTTGGCAAGTTGTTCCCGCTTGCCTTCCATCGATCCGGATGTATCCAGGCAAATGACAAAGGGACCTTGTCCGCTTACTTCCCTCTTGCCCGGCTGTGCCGCCGAACGGTCTTCTTGCGAACGGCTGTCGAACATCTGCAAGCGTTTTTCCGTGTAGCGTTGCATAAAGACGGGACGTAGTGTTTCTTCGGCAAAATAGCAATACTCTATGGGTAACAGGTGATTCAGGTCGTTGCCCAGCGTAATGCCTTCGATGTCGCTTTGTGTGGCATGACGCACCAACTGCTCTTTTTGTGCTCCCGATAAGGGGGCGAAGCGTTTCTTTTCTCCCTGGCTTCTTTTGCCCAGTACCCGTACCAGTTCGTGTATGTGCCGGTTCTGTTCCATTGTTTTCTCGTAATGCATCACCTTCCGGTACAGTTCCGGATGGTTGTACAATAGCCAGCGGATGCGCGAACTTATCAGGTTGGTCTCGGTCTTCATGCCTGTACTTGCCTTCAGCAGTGCAAAACTGTTGCATAAAGAGGCGATGTGATGATACTGGTAATCGTATTCCTTGGCGGTAAGCAGGCGGTGCCACTTGTTTAGAAAAAACTCCTGTAAGTTTTTCCGCCCGGCATCTGTGCTGGCCGGTTGTTCCAGTTTTCCGATGTAATACGGCACATCCAGTTCGGTAAGTGCATAGCGCTTACGGAAAGCCGGGAGCATCCGCTTCAGAAAAAGTAGGAAATCGCCGGGCGACAAAGACTCAGCATCGTAGAACATCTCCCATTCGGGCGTATAGCGGGAGTAAAACTCCTGGAGCGATGGAGATGTCTTGCGGTAATACTGCCATATGGCGTCCTCCAGTTCGGCAGGGAACACGATACGTTTATGCAACGCTTCCTGCAGATGTTTGGAGCAACGCTGACGAAGCTCAGCCAAATAGATTGCCTTCAATGCTTTCAGACGGATATTCCGTGTTCTCTTCCCGATATGCATGTTCCAGTTCGTTTAGTTCGTTCCGATAATCTGCTACCGATGTCTGCTGATGTTCCAGCAATCCCCGTATGATGTCTCGTTCCTGCTCGTTCAGGAACAGGTGCCGGTCTGCATATGCCCATTCTTGTGTATAAAAGTCTTTGCATCCTCCTTCCACCCGTAGCAATAAGTCGTTCAGCTGGCAGAAGCGTTCCTCCAGCTTTTCCTTGTCCGTCCCTGCGGCTTGTGGGGGCAGCGGTTCACAACCGGGCACACACACCAAAGGATATTCGTAATCATTGATAAAGACCGAGCGGTTGCCCTTGCGCAGCGAATAGATTTTATGCTGCGGCACCTTGTTCCGCATCGACAGGTCGTAGCGCTTCAAGATAAAACACTGGCTCTTATACTTGTCTTTGTGCAGGTAGAACAGTTTCCCGATGGTGTCGAGCGACTGATAGTCGGATGCAAACATCAGCAATCTTCCTGCCAGCCGCACTTTGTCTATCTGGTGATAATACGAGTCGACCAACAGCAGTCCCGGATCTCGGTTTTCGTGCACGGCTGCTGCCGATGACAGCTCGTCTTTCAGAGCTTCCATCTCCCTGTGCAAGCCCTGCAGGTTCAACAGATACCCTTCGGCGCTCATCCGAATGGCGTCTGTTACCATCTCATTTATTTCCTCCAGCTGTGATACCTCGTTCCACAGGCAATGGCGTAACAACAGGCAGTCGGTCAGGCGTATGGTGTCCGAACCGTTCAGGAAAGCCGATGTACGTAGCAGCTTCACCAGTTTTTTCCACCTGCGGTCGGACACATACAGAGGTTGCTCCGTCGATTCGGCATTCTGTAGTTTGTGGTTGTGGTCTTCTATTTTTTCTTTCAGCGTATGTATCACTTCGAAAATGGAATAGTGGATGCTGATTGAGCCGATTTTGCCTTGCCATGTCTCATATTCTTGTTCTTCTATTTGCAGGGCGGTATTAACACAAGGTTCGCTTTCGTCTGGCGAAGCTATCATACGGTCGAAGTCAGACTGGTCGGTTATGCCTGTCACCAGCATCCGCACCAGGAAGCGGTCCCACAAGGCGTCCAGTCCCTGTCCTGAGGCAGGCAATTCGTTAGAGGCAGCCACCAGCCCTTTCAGCGGTACCCGGAAAGTATGGTTGCCGTTGCGATATATTTTCTCGTTCAGAATGGTCAGCAGGGCATTCTGTATAGCTGGTCCTGCCTTCCAGATTTCGTCCAGAAAAGCAATGGTAGCAGTAGGCAAATAGCCTTCTGTCATCCGTTCGTACGTGTCGCGGTCTTTCAATTTCGAGATGGAAACCGGACCGAAGATTTCATCGGGGGTACTGAAGCGCGACATCAGGTAATCAAATGAACCTGCATTGCGGAATGCTAGCTTCAATCGTCGCGCCACCATACTTTTTGCTACTCCCGGAGGACCGAGCAGGAAGATGCTTTCGCCTGCCACTGCCGATAGTAGTGACAGGCTTATGATATGCTCTTTGCCGAATACTCGTTCGTTTAATGCTTCCAGCAATAGCCGGATGCGTTGTGTCAGATTTTCCATATTTGTAAAGGAGTTAAGCCGGTGCTTCTGTAAAACCGGCATTTTGCCTGTTGGCTTTAACACTTTTGTTTTTTTACTTTTGTTATTATCCGCAGGGTCTGCATCACCACCGACAGGAATATCATCCCCAGCCCGGCATAAAAACTTGCGTTCAGGTCTTTCGCTTCGCCGAAGATAATCATGGCAAGGATGATGCTGTAGATAGGCTCCAGGTTGTAGGTCAGGTTGAACGTGAACGCCGAAATCCGCTTCAGAACCTGTATCTGCAGGATGTACAGGCATACCGTACAGAGCGAAGCCAATGCCAGCAGGCTCCCCCAGTCGGCGGCAGAAGGCACGAGCGACGTAACCGGAAAGAAATGCAGGTAGAAGGGCAGCAGCAGGCTCAGCCCTGCGAAACCTCCTCCCATTTCATAGAGCAGCACAGTGCCCGACGGATAATCAGACGCTACCCGCTTGTTGCAGATGGTGAAGAGCGAAGCCAGTGCCGACGAGAGGATGCCCATCAGGATGCCCACACGGTAACGGGTATCGAAATGGAATATCAGCACGATGCCCGCCACGCCTATCAGGCTGAACAGCACCTCGCTTGCCGATACCCGGTGTCGGTTGATAAGCGGGTCGAACAGGGCGGTAAAGAAGCTCATCAGCGAGAGGCAGACCACTCCGATAGACACATTCGATGCCTTGATGCTGCCGTAGAAGAACAGCCAGTGCAAGGCAAGCAGCACACCCGTCGCAGCAATCCGTACCGCATCCCGCCGTTGCACCTTGCGTAATTTGTCTAAAACAAACAACACGGCATAAAACATCAGTGTGGCAAGCAGCAGCCGGTACCACACCAGCAGTCCTTCGTTCAACGTAATCACACGCCCGAACACTCCCGTACCACCTGCAATCAGCACCGACAGGTGGAGTTTAAGTAAAGCTTCTTTCATCGTTTAACTGTTTTCCGGTGCAAAGGTAGTCATTTCTCCGGCGAACAGGCAATATGGGCAATAAAGATTTATGCATATCCGCACTTTACCCAATTGGCTGTAGGGGCGTATCGTATGGGATGTTTGCGGATTCAATTAGTATAATCATGATAGAGAAGATAATTTTTCCGCATGGTTTTATATTGCTGGAGGGCGGGTTGCCACGCTGTACGGATTTCAGCTTCAGATTTTCCTTTCAGTATGTCCATCCGCACACTGTCGGTGCCCATCAGCAGGTCAAACCAATGGGGACGGGTGAAGAAGCCTTTTGGATTATTCCGGTAAAGCCGGTAAATTTCAAGGATGTATTTTAAAGAAAAGCCTTCAGGTGCTTCTGTGTGCCGCAGGTCTGAACCGTAACAATAGGTGTTTTTATGCAACGGGTTCATATCCGAACCTTTTAACGGGCGAGGCATAAAACGGAATGTGCAGGTCTTGAGCGTGGGATTCCCGATTACTTGAAATGGGAAAGGGGTACCGCGTCCTATACTTACCGATGTACCTTCGAAAGGACAAAGGGAGGCATAAAGTGCGACGGCTTGATCGTTGGGCAGGTTAGGCGAGGGCTTGACGGGAAGCGAATAGGGCTGTCCGTGATGCCAGCCTGCGACAGGGATTATTCTCAGTCTGCAATGCAAGCCATTCCCCAACCACCCTTCGCCGTTGATCATTTGGGCGATTTCTCCTACCGTACATCCGTGTAATACCGGAATGGGAAGCATCCCTACGAAGCTCTTGAACTTCGGTTGCAATACAGGTCCGTCTATATAGTCGCACGGATTCGGCCGGTCCAATACAATCAGTTCTTTCTCGTTTTCGGCGCAAGCTTGCATCACATAGTATAAAGTACTGATGTAGGTAAAGAAGCGTGCACCTACATCCTGAATATCGAATACGATGATATCGGTATCTTTTAATTGGTCGTTTCGGGGTTTCTTGTCCTTGCCATAAAGAGAGAGAACCGGAATGCCGCTGCGTGCGTCTTTTCCATCTTTGACGATGGCTCCGGCATCTGCTTCTCCCCGTATTCCGTGTTCGGGAGCGAGGATGGATGTTACTTGTATGTTTTGCGATAACAGGGAATCGAGCAAATGCGTCTTTCCGATAAGAGAAGTCTGGTTGACTACCAGTGATACATGTTTCCCTCTGAGCAAGTGCAGGTACAGTCCGGTCTGTTCGGCTCCAGTACGTACTTGGGCATAGAGTGAGGTGAGGGCAGTTGACACGCTCCAACAGATGAAAAACAGGAATAATAATCGATATTTCATAACGGATGAATATTTTTTTGTAATTTCGCGTGTTACAAATATAATAAAATAAGTATATGAATCCATTCGCATTGATTGATAAATTTTATCCGGAAGATAATGAATTGAAGCATATCCTGCTGGTACATAGCCGTTCGGTTGCCGACAAGGCGCTGGCTTTGGCACAGAAACATCCTGAACTGAATCTAGACTTGGCTTTTATTGGTGAGGCGGCGGTGCTGCACGATATTGGCATTTTCCAGACCGATGCTCCTGACATTCAGTGTTTTGGTACTTATCCGTATATCTGCCACGGATATTTGGGAGCAGATTTGGTGCGTAAGGAAGGTTTTCCGCGTCATGCTCTGGTATGCGAACGGCATACCGGTGCCGGTCTTTCTCTGCAGAATATCCTCGACCGTGGTTTACCTTTGCCACATCGTGACATGTTGCCGGTGAGTATGGAAGAACAGATAATCTGTTTTGCAGACAAGTTTTTTTCGAAGACCAAACTAGACAAGGAAAAGAGCCTTGATAAGGCACGCAAGAGTGTTGCTAAGCACGGAGAAGAAGGTGCCGTGCGTTTCGACCATTGGTGCGAGCTTTTTTTATAGTCTTAAAAATACATTAAAAACAAAGGCTTCTGTGTTTATTTACAGGATAATGCTTACTTTTGCAGCGCATTGTGTAAAAAAAGAGTGAATGACGTCATTTAAGAAAACCACATACTCGTTTTTGCTTCTGTTTTTCGTGAGCTGCTTTTTCTCATTGTACGCTGAGGCTCAGCGTGCCAAGGGAAAGCGCGCACGAAAAAACAATACAGAGCTTCGTACAGATTCTTTGCAAGCGGATTCGTTACAGCTTGATTCGTTGATGAGAGACAGCCTTATGGCCGATTCGCTGGCAGCCGACAGTTCGAAAAAAGAACCGCTGGACGCTCCGGTAATTTACGAAGCAAGTGATTCTATAGTCTTTACAAAGGGAGGGTATGCCCATTTGTATGGTAACGGTAAGGTGAATTATCAGAACATCGAACTGACTTCGGCAAAGATTTCGATGAATATGGATAGCAGTACGGTATTTGCCGAAGGAGTGGTGGATACGGCTGGTGTAAGTTCGGGCACTCCGATATTCAAGGATGGAGAGACACCTTACGAATCGAAAACGATGCGTTATAATTTCAAGACCAAGAAAGGTTTTATCAACGATATCATCACCCAACAAGGCGAAGGCTATGTGACCAGCGTGAATGCCAAAAAAGGGGCGGATGATGAAATCTATATGACGGAAGGCAAGTATACGACGTGCGACAATCATGAGCATCCGCACTTCTACCTGAAGCTTTCGATGGCGAAGGTGCGCCCTAAGAAAGACGTGGTATTCGGTCCGGCACAGTTGGTGGTAGAAGATGTACCGTTGCCGCTTGCCATTCCATTCGGTTTCTTTCCTTTCAGCAGCAGCTATTCTTCGGGATTCATCATGCCGACGTATGGTGACGAAATGAACCGTGGTTTCTACCTGCGTGACGGAGGATATTATTTTGCCATCAGCGACAAGATGGACCTGAAACTGTTGGGTGAAATTTATACCAAAGGTTCGTGGGGGCTTTCGGTGGCATCGAATTATAACAAACGGTATAAGTACAGCGGTTACTTTAATGCCAGTTATCTGGTGACAAAGACAGGCGAGAAGAATATGCCCGACTATGCCGTGTCGAAAGACTTCCGCATTCAGTGGAGCCACCGGCAGGACTCTAAGGCAAACCCGAACAGTTCGTTCTCGGCAAGTGTGAACTTTGCGACCAGCAGTTACGACCGTTCCAGCTTGAGTACGTTGTACGACCCTTCTTCGTATAGCAATAATACGAAAGCGTCCAGTATCAGTTACTCACGCAATTTCCCTGAAATCGGATTGAATATTTCGAGTACGTTCAACATTACGCAGAACACTCGCGACTCTTCGCTGAATATGACACTGCCTGATGTAAACATTTCGTTGAGCCGTATTTACCCCTTCAAGCGCAAGAAGGCGGCGGGCAACGAGCGTTGGTACGAAAAAATTTCGTTCCAATATACGGGTGCCTTGACCAATAGTGTGGACACCAAGGATAACCTGCTGTTTAAAACTCCGTTCTCGCAATGGGAGACCGGTATGCGCCACAATATCCCGATTGAGGCGAACTTTACCTTATTTAATTATATAAACATTACTCCTTCGTTCGACTATACAGAGCGTTGGTATACCAAGAAAATCATGCGCAGCTATGATGAACAGCGGCGTGAAGAGGTGCGTGACACCATCAACGGTTTTAATCGTGTGTATGATTATAATATGTCATTGTCGATGAACACCAAACTGTATGGTATGTACAAACCGTTGTTTTGGAAGAGCAAGGACATTACCATCCGTCACGTGGTGACGCCAACTGTGAGCTATACGTATACGCCTGATTTTGGAAGATCAAAATTCGGTTATTATGAAACTTATACCTATACAGACGAAAACGGCGAAGTGCGGACTACAGAATATTCTCCTTTCGAAGGTATGCCGTATGGTGTACCGGGACAAGGGGTTTCACAAACCGTTGCATTCTCATTGAAAAACAATCTGGAAATGAAGATGGCATCGGATAAGGATACGACGGGGTACAAGAAAATCAGTCTGATTGATGACCTGACGGCAAATCTGTCGTATGATATAGCCCAAAAGCGCTGGAGCAACCTGACGATGAGTGCCCGTCTGAAGCTGACCAAGAGTTATACCTTTAATATGAATGCTACCTTTGCCACGTATGCTTATAAATTTGACGAAAACGGAAATGTAGTGACCAGCGACCGCACGGAATGGTCGTACGGACGTTTCGGACGTTTTCAGGGATACAGTGGCTCGTTCTCATATACTCTGAACAATGACACATTCAAGAAACTGTTCGGTAAAGGAGATGACGAGGACAAGAAAGACAAGGACAAAAAAGATGAAGAGGAGGATAGCGATGAAGAGGATAGCGAAAGTACAGACCAGACAAACAATACAGCCAACCGGAAGACGGAAGATGCCAAACTTGACCCTGACGGTTATCTGGCATTCAATATGCCGTGGAGCCTGAGCCTGAGTTACAGTTATAGCATCCGCGAGAATACCAGTGGTAAAATCAATATCAAGAAAATGCGTTATCCGTATGCCTTGACCCATTCGTTGAACATTTCGGGAAATGTGAAGATAGGAAGCCGTTGGAATATCACGTATTCGAGTGGTTACGACTTTACCTCGAAAGAAATGTCTATGACTACGGTAAATATCACCCGCGACCTGCACTGCTTCAATATGAGTTGTGGCCTGGTGTTCGGTCCGTTCACATCGTATAACTTCTCTATCCGTGCCAACTCCAGTATGTTGACCGATGCCTTGAAGTGGGACCAGCGAAGCAATACGGGTAGCCAGGTGACGTGGTACTAAATAATTAATAGTAGTGAATATCCGCCATGACAAGCAAGCTTTGGTTTCTCCGCCATAAGCAGCATTGTTTGTAAGATTATTAATCTTACAGCGTGAAGATTAATAATCTTTCGGCATGAAGATTAATAATCTTACAAGCAAGGCAGTCGTGTGGATTTAAGGTGACAAGCGATAAAATGCACCAATTAATGCCGCGAGAAGTATAACGGCATTACTCTTTCAGCCGGAAATAGAACGTGTGTTCATGGAATACCTGCTCTACCAGTCCGAAGCGGATAAAGTCGGCAAGGAGGTTGGTGATTAGCTTGCGGTTCATCCGGGTGAGGCGTTGGCATTGGTTGAGGGTGAGGCAAGGATGTTGTGCCAGCAGGTTCAGTACTTGTTGTTCGCGTTGGGTGTAGGCGATGATGACCTTTTCCTCGTGCCTGTTGTGCTGCCAGATGTTCAGGTGGATAGGGCTTGCCAGAATGTTTTCGTCCTTGATGCGGACGTATGCCCACCGCCGTTCTTCGGCATCGAGGGCGTAGACGGGTTTTCGCGGGCTTTCATCGATTACCACTTCCAGCACATCTTTTCCTTCTACCTTATATATATAGGTATGCAGGTCGACGGGCGGCTGGCAATAACGTTGGGCTGCAGCTTCTATCATGTAGATTTCTTCTTCGGAGCGCACGCCGGCTATCTTTCCGTTGTCTTTTACTCCTACCAGCAGGCGTCCTCCTTCGGTATTGGCAAAGGCGGAGATACTTTTGGCTATCTTCCGGGCATCGGAGATTTCGAACTTGAAGTCCTGATGCACGTGTTCGCCTTCGCTGATAAGCCGCTGTATGTAGTCTGCCGGATGTGTCATTTTTTAGTTGACTAGTTGACCAGGTACTAGTTGACTAGGTTTTAAATACCTTTGAGCATGTTTGGTATCTGAAAACCTAGTACCTAGTCAACTAGTTCCTAGTACCTGATTAATCACAATGTTTGTGGGTCATGATGTCGAGCACCATCTTGTCGGTCTCGTTCATGCCTTTCGAACCGATGAGGGTCAGGTTGCGGATGCTCCGGTTCACGTTCTCTTCGATGATGCCCTCTACGGCAGTGACGCACTTCTGGTCCATAGCCATAATGGCAGACATCACGGCAGTAGATACGCCGCTGGTTACTTTCAGGGCACAGCTGGGCTTTGCCCCGTCGCATATCATTCCGGTGAGGGTGGCAATCATATTCTGCACGGCGTACATCACCTGTGCGTAACTGCCTCCCATCAGGTAGGTGATGCCGCAGCTGCTTCCGGTAGCTGCCACTACACATCCGCAGAGCGCCGAAAGCTTGCCCAGGCTCTGTTTGATGTAAATAGCGGTGAGGTGGCTTAGCGTCAGCGCACGAATGAGCTGTTCTTCGGTGGCGTGGGTGTCTTCGGCAAAGATGACTACGGGAAGGGTGGCAGATATGCCTTGGTTTCCGCTTCCTGAATTACTCATTACGGGTATCATTGCGCCTGCCATACGGGCGTCGCATGCGGCAGAGGTGTACGAGAGGATGTGGGTGAAGGTATTGTTCCCCATAATCTTTTCTTCATTCTTGTTAGTGCACAACATACGTCCCAATCCGTGTCCATAACAGCCTTTGAGTGATTGTTCGGCGGCAGCCTTGTTCAGATTTTTGGCTTCGAGGATGAAGCGGATTTCATCAATGGGGGCAGTGGTGGCGAAATCAAACACCTTGCGTAAAGTGAGGTCGACCGTTTCTTCGTCTTCGGCCGAGATGGTGCCGGTACGTTTGTCCAGCTGTACTTCTCCATTACGGCATAAGTAGACAAAGTTGGTATGTCCGCCGCTGATGATGGCGGTCGCTACATTGTTCCCGTTTGTACAGGTCACTTCAATGTATAGTTTTTCCTCGATGTCGTCTTTTAGGGCGATGTTGATGCACTGGGGACGTGCTATCATTTCCTTTCCTTTTTCTACAGCTTCGGGTGTGCAGTCTTTTAAGACTTCCAGTCCGTATTCCGACTTGCCGATGAGTGCGCCCAATGCAATGGCGATGGGAAGACCTATCATTCCCGTACCCGGTATGCCTACGCCCATCGCGTTTTTCAGGATGTTTGCACTCAGATAGACGTTGATATGTTCGGGTGTACAGCCCAAAGCCTCAGTAGCTTTTGCTGTGCAGAGTGCTACTGCAATAGGCTCGGTACAGCCGATGGCAGGAACCACTTCTCTTTTCATCAGAGCGATGATTTGCTCTCTTTCAGATTTGCTGATGATGCTCTCCATTTGTTTGTCTGTTTGTCTTGTTTTTGATTCGTGTTGCAAAAGTACATTTTTTTTGCAGAGAATGTGCAGGCTGGAGGGGAAAATCTTTTCGATACAGCTATGCCGGTACGGAACACAGATGGTACAGATGGCACAGAGAAGCACAGGAAAATAAATTTATATGAATGTCGCAATCAGCCAAATAAAATAACCTGTATGTCCGTCTGTGCCTTTGCAATATCTGTGTTCTTTTGAAATGTACAAATTTGTATATCAATGGTTTTCAATTTGATTGGCAAGTTTCCAACCGGAACTGTTTTCTTGGATATTCCACAAATGTGCGTAAAGCCCTTCCTTCCGGATAAGTTCATCGTGCGTACCTTCTTCCCTGATTTCTCCGTTGTCCAAGACAATAATCCGGTCGGCGTTCTGAATGGTTTTAAGTCGGTGGGCAATGGCTATCACGGTACGTCCTTTGATGAGCGTGTCGATGGCTTTCTGCACTTCCACTTCGTTTTCGGGGTCGAGCGAGGCGGTCGCTTCGTCCAGCAGAATGATTGGCGCGTCTTTCAGAATGGCACGGGCTATGGATATGCGCTGCTTCTCACCGCCCGACAGGGTGCAGCCTCCTTCGCCTACCATCGTGTCATAGCCTTGAGGCAAGCGCATGATGAAGTCGTGGCAACAGGCTTTCTTGGCTGCGGCGATGATTTCCTCCTCCGTCGCATCGGTTTTGCCGAAACGGATGTTGTTGCGCAGGGTGTCCTGGAACAGATAAACATCCTGAAATACCATGGATATGTGGCTCATCAGGCTTTCGGGATCTGTTTCATCCATCGGAACATCGTTGAAGAAGATACGCCCTTTCTGTGGGTCGTAGAAACGGGCACAAAGCTTCATTACTGTACTTTTCCCGCTTCCCGAAGGACCGACAAGAGCTGTCAGTGAATTATTGGGAAGAGTAACGGTTACATCGTGCAACACTTCTTTATCTTGATAAGCGAACGATACGTGCTCGAACCGGATGTCGCCAGCCACCGGAGATTGCCGTTCCCCTTTCATTTCCGGTTCGTTCATCAGTGAAAGGATGCGTCCTCCGGCAATGGAGAAATAACGGAACTCGGTGAAATTGGTAAGGGCGGAAGTCAGCGGGTCGAACACACGGGAACCGACTACGAGGAACAGTACGAATACGAGTATGGAAAGCTTGCCCCCTAGCAGAAGATAAGTTCCGCACAGAACCATCATCGTCAGTCCGGCACGAACCACTGTGATACTTAGCAAAACGAACGGACCTAACAAGGCTTCCTGCCGGATGCAAGCGCGGCGTAGCTGGGCAAAGGCATCACGCAACCGGACGAAACGGTCGCCCAGCAGGTTGTAGGCTTTCATCACCCGGATGCCTTGCAGGTATTCTTCCAACCGGTTTCCGGCATCTATTTTGGCTTGAATCTGCTTGCCGCTCAGTTTCCTTTGTACGCCAGTGCTTGCCCACAATACAAGCATGGCAAGCGGAAGCGCGGCAAACATGCTGACCGCCATCCTCCAGTCTATCCAGACCAGCGAGGCAAAAGCCAGTACAGGCATGACCACGGCACCCATCAGCTGGGGCAGGTGGTGCGAGATACCGGTTTCCGCCATCATGAAGTCCGTAATAAGCATGGAAGACAAATCGCCGGGGTCGCGTCTGGACAGGAATCCCAGCGAAAGTTTCCGCAGATGTTCCGCCAGCGATAAGCGTCCCGATGCGCTCATTTCGTAGGCTCCTCGGAAATTGGCACGATAGGATGCCCGTTCCGCCAAAGCCATGACCAGCATATAAACAGCCATCATGCCGAATATCCACCAAAGGCGGGTGGTGTCAAGCGGCTGTCCGCTCCCGTCAAAGGCACTGAAGATGATGCGTACCGCTTCAATAGAGAGGCAGAACGGCACGATATTGACCAAGTTGGCAAGCATGGTGTATCCTACTGGCTTGTAAAGCCGTTCGGTATGTCCGATGGTAATGTTTTTGATTGCGTTCATATCTTGTTCTCCTTTTCAATTTTTGTTCAACGTCCAGTGGTAAGCACTCGTATAGGCATCCCACATCTTTTTATATACACCTTCTGTGACGGACAAGACTTCGTGTTTTCCGCACTGCGCCATCCGTCCCTCCTTCATGACGACAATCTGATGTGCGGAAATGATGGAAGAAAGACGATGGGCAATCACGATGACCGTCTTGTCCTTTATCAGCGACTGCAAAGCCATTTGCATTTTATGCTCGTTTTCCGGGTCGGCGAAAGCCGTGGCTTCGTCCAGCACCAGTATCGGGGCATTCTTCAAGATAGCGCGCGCCACACATATCCGTTGGGCTTCGCCTCCGGAGAGATACACACCTTTATCGCCTATCCGTGTGTCGTACCCCTGCAGTAACCGTTCGATGAAGTCATGGCATTGGGCAGCCTTGGCTGCGGCTATCACTTTTTCCTGCGTGGCAGTGGGAGAGCCGACGGCAATGTTCTCATAGAGCGTGTCGTAAAACAGGAAAGTGTCCTGGAATACGAAAGACACCATGTCCATCAGCTTCTCCGTGGCTATCTGGCGGATGTCCACGCCGCCTATGCGTATTTCTCCCTGTTCCACATCCCAAAAGCGGGGAATCAGATTGGCTATCGTAGACTTGCCGCTCCCCGACGGACCGACAAGCGCCGTTATCTCTCCTTGCGGTGCCGTGAAGCTGACATCGCGCAAGGCTTCCGTCCGCGTTCCCTGTTCCGTGTTTTCGTAGGAGAATGATACATGGCGGAACTCCACATCGTAGGATGTAGGTACTTGTGGGTGCTCCGCTTCCGGTACAGGCTTTTTTCCCAAGATGCGGTCGATGCGTTTTACACCCTCATCGATGTCGCGCGTGTTGCCTCCCAGGAATGTCAGTTTATAGACGGGAGAAGCCATGCCCGGACCCATGATGATGAAAAACAGCCATACCACCGCCAGCGACATGGATTGCGGACTGGCCTGCATCAGCAGGATGCCCATGGGGAGAATGAACGTCACCATCGAATTGAGCAGAACCGTAAAGGCGATCATCCCGTTCTGGTAGGTGTCGCAACACTTCAAGGCAAAGGTCTTATATGCCTGGATTTCGGCATTGAACTGACGGAACGAACGGACACTCTGCCCGAATATCTTGACCACGGGCATCCCCCGCACATATTGCACGGCAGACGCGCTCATCTTTTCCTGCGCATCGTAGTAGATGCCCATAAACTCCCTTGCCCTCTTGCCCATGAAATTAGAGAATTGAAGAAACAGACTGACCACTACGACCGCCAGGCATACGGCCGTCAGCCACGCATCCAGCGAAAAGAAGATGGCAAGCATCACCGCTACCGTGGCTACCACGTTCACTAAGTCCGGAATGGTATGGGCGATGAACCCCTCTATCTTTTCGATGTTCTGGTCCATCGTTTTCTTGATGGCTCCGGTGGACGTGTTGTTCAGATACCCTAACGGAAGCCTGCCGATGTGTTCGGACAGGCGGACACGCAATCCATAGAGTATGCGGAAAGCCGCAATGTGGGAAGACATCAAGGCGGCATACAGCAATACCAGTCCGCCGACAAGTCCCCCAAACGCTATCCATCCCCAACGTATCATGACGGCTCCGTCCGAAGCGGCGGGATTTCCTCCATGTGTCAGCAATTCTTTCAAAACTTCATAAACCGCCCAATAGGGCACGAGCATACACATTGCGCTGCCGGCAGACAACACGCCTGCCATGACGAGCAGTCCTTTCTTCTGTCCCGCTATCTCGAACAGCCGGGACAGACCTTCTTTCTTTTTTGTTTGATTCATTGTATATTATTTTGATAGGATTTTATATCCGAGTAATGAACTGAATTTATAACATAGCCAAGGAATGCGCCCTAATACTTGTCCGAAGAAGAATCCCCAGCGTGAGCGGAAAAACTTCATGTAGTTAGCTTGTTCGATGAGTTGCAAAGCCGGTTCCCATTGTTCCACCAGATGTCCGTCGCTCAATCCCGAACGGATTTGCGCTTCATGATGGCGGAGTGAATCGGGCTTTACACCATGCCGGCTCATCATGGTGCCACATACGTCAAACCACAACTCTCCACCTCCGAAACGGCTTGCCACGTGATGCAGGAAACTTTTTACCTGCTTCTCGTAAAAATACATCAGCACACCTTCCACAATGAAAATAAATTCCGCATCGGGATGTTTCCGACGTAGCTCGTCCATCCAGTCGGTTTCCAGTAAGGAAGCTGCGATATAAACATTACCTGTCTGTTCGGGTATCAAGTCCCGACGTAGTGCCATGACTTCCGGCAAGTCCAAGTCATAAAAAACAGCTTTGGGGTTGCCGATACGCTGGAAACGGGTATCCAATCCGCACCCTACATTTACGACTACCGGACGGGGATGCGTATCGATAAACCGTTTTACGGCACGGTCGAAATACCAGCCGCGCACCACGCAGCCCACTTCGCTCAGCTTTGCCCCATCGAATTGGGAATAATCGTATTCCAAGCTGTCTGCCAACCGTTCCGCTGCCTTGTCATCCAGAATAGGATTGACACGGCGGCTTTCTTTCGCTCTCATGTATAGCGGAATGAGCAACGTCTCCGCCACAATGCTCTTAAATTCGTGTTTCTGTTTCATTATATTGCAATTTAATAGTGAACGTTTCGATTGAGTGAGAGCAAAGCGAGTTTACTTGCTTTGCCGAATGTGAGAAAAGTGCGCAAAAGCGAACGATATTCAGAAATGTTCATAAAAAAAGGAGGAAACCTCCGTGAAGATTTCCTCCTTGCCAACCGTTCCAATACGGTTGAATGTTCGTATGTACGTTGTCTGTATCTCATATTTGGATGATTGCCCTCCAGCCTTGAATTTCAAAAAGAATATAGTCGTGCAAGATGGTTTCCATTTCCTGTTGGGGAACCGAATGCATCAGCAGTTCCTCGAACAGGGTGAACATCCATACCGTATGCAGGTGGATGATAAAATCGGACACTGCCGTATTGATTTCGGGATGCTTCTGCTGCATGGACGTGAACCATGCCTTGACCAGTTCCGTAGAACGGTCGGTGTAGTTCTCGCGGAAATGTTCCAATGAAGAGCCTTGTGCGCGGAACAACAGAATTTCCATCAGCCCGCGGTGCGTGTTAATAAGCGAAACATATTCATCGATGCAGGACTTCAGATACTTTTCCGACCGCATCATCATAATATCCTCGCCCCGTATGCCGTGATGCTCCTGCAACATGGCTTCCAAGGCATACAAGACCGGACGGACCACTTCACGGAACAGCTCGTCTTTGTTCACAAAATAGTTGTAGATGTTTCCGACCCCAACTCCTGCCAGTCCGGCTATTTCACGCATGGAAGTTTTGGAATATCCATTCTGCGCGAATTGCTGCCTGGCAATAGCCAATATACGGTCGCGTATGTCTTCTTTCAGCACTTGCATGATGTTTTCTGTTTTTTTCTTTCTGCAAAAATACAAGGCTTGAAATAATCCGGCAATACCTATTTATAGGGATTTGTGGTAGGGGTATTCTTGGTCAGTTGTTATCCACCGGTTTCCCTAAAATTTTCCGGATGTGTTGCTCTAAGATGTGGTAAGCCGGTTCTGCCATAGAGCCGTGCCCGTGTCCGTCTATCTCGTAGAGGTAGGTTTCGGCATGTCCGGTCAGTTTCATCATCCGCCACATGTAGGCGTTTTCTTCGTATCGTCCGAAAAGCTCGATGTTGCGGTCGCCTGTAATCAATACCAAGGGAGGAGCGTCTTTCCGGACATGAAAGAGCGGGGCGTACTCATCAATGGTCGGTTGCAGGTTTCCGATGCCTTTCATGTCCCGATAGGCGAAATGGCTGATCATCTGTCCGCTGAACGGGATGAGTCCTGCTATCTCATTGGCATCGGTCTGATAATTGGCGAGCCATTTCTTATCCAAGCCTATCATGGCGGTCAGATAGCCTCCTGCCGAGTGTCCCGATACGAAAATCTTCCGTTTGTCTCCTCCGTATTTCCCGATTTCGAGGAATACCCATGCCACGGCTGCCGCTGCATCATCAAGGCATTCGTTGATTTCCACTTTGGGAAGCAAACGGTAGTTGACGGCGACAAGCACCATGCCCTTTTCTTTCAGTTTCCAAGGGAAAGACTTGTTGCCTTGTGTCAGTCCGCCTCCGTGAAACCATACGACAACAGGGCATCCCGTCGTGTCTTCGGGATAATAGATGTCTAACTTGCAGCGTTCTTTCACGTAGGCTTCTTCCGATTCCTTGTAGGGAATGTCATGAACTTCGGTATATTTCAGGGTCGTTCCCCAAGCAATGCTGCCTAACAGCATCGCCAAAAAAATTAAACTTAATCGTTTCATGGTTTTTGTTGAATTATTAGAAACGCAGATTATTGTAATTTACGATTTGACAATTTACTATCTACTATTTGAACTTTAAATCGTACTTTGTAAATCGAAAAATAGTAAATTAAAATAATCTGCGAAAATCTGTGTTAATCTGCGTTTCTGAACTGACTGTTTGTATAAACTTTAAAATCTAAATTGAAAATCTGTGTAATCTGTGGTGAAAAAGTCAGAAGCGTTCGATGACCTCCATGCACATGCGGCCGTTGTGGTAAGGACATTTCCAGAATCCAGCCTTGTCATCGCGGCGGTTTACGGTGCCGTCGGGCAGGAGGCTCCAGTGCCATTCGCCTTGTTCGTGGTCTATCAGTTTCGTCTTGATGAACTCCCAGCAGCGGACGGCGGTGTCGAGAGCTTCCGTGTTGCCGAAGTGCTGGTAGAGGTTGATGTGTCCTACTACGTTTTCCGCCTGTACCCACCAGTGCAGTTCACGGTCTATCTTTTGTTTGTCGAGGAAGTTTTCGTATATCATGCTTCCATCGGGATTTAGTCCTTCATCGGCGGCTTGAGCTATCCGGATGATGAGGGGCTCTATCCGTTTCAGCAACGCCGGGTCGCCCAGTACCAATGCCGCTTCGTGGATAAGCCATGAGGCTTCGATGTCGTGTCCGTAGGAGACGATGTGGTATTTGTTGGTCCAGTCTTCTTCGAAGAACAGGTTGAGGTGTCCGGTCTGTGGGTCGAGGATGCGGCTGATGAATACTTCAATCAGGTTCCGTAGCTGTCGTTCCAGCCGTTCGTCCTTCCATACGCGGTAGAGGTTGGTGTAAGGTTCCAGGATGTGCAGGTGTGTGTTCATCGTTTTCTTCTCGTTCTCGTCCTTGTCACTCAGGCGCATGTCCCCGATGGGTTGCCAGTCACGCGTCAAGGCTTCTACATATCCGTTTTGTTCGGAATCGAAGCTATGTTGTTCGATGGCATCGAAGAGTCTTTGGGCATATTCCAACGCTTCCGCATCCCCTGTGGCACGGGCATATTCGCTCAGACCGTAAATAGCGAAGCCGATGGCATAGATTTGTTTTTTCGTATCAAGCGGGTTGCCCTTGTAATCCAGTTCCCAGTAGATGCCACCGTACTGCGGGTCGTAGAACCGGTCTATCAGATAGCGTTTGGCACGGGTAGCTGTTTCTAAGTATTCGGGTTTCTTCAGCAGGCGGTAGGCAGACGAGAACGTCCACAGGATGCGTGCGTTCAGTATCGCGCCTTTCGATGCTTCAGGTTTCAATTCGTCTTCGCCGGTGATTTGTCCGTAGAAGCCGCCTTCTTCGTTATCTTCCATTTTGTTCATCCAAAACGGAAGGATGTTGTTTTCAAGCTCGGAGTGCATTTCGTTCCGGAGCTGGTTGATAAGTTGATTCATAGTGCATTGTTTTTTTCACCACAGATTACACAGATTTTCAATTTAGATTTTATCAGCTTCCTGTCTGATTAAAAAATCTGTGTAATCTGTGGTGAGAATGAAAGTTAGGATTTCCGTTTCTCGTTCAGCTTGCCGATGATTTCTTTCATCTTCTGTTCGCCCAAGGGATAGCCGATAACGAAGAGCATCGAGACGAATGCTGCAGCCCCGGGCAACCAGCTGAGGAACAGTTTGATGCCGTGGATGGTCTCGGCACTCTGTTCGGCATTGGCTTGGAATCCGAAGTAGGAGAGCAGCCAGCCCGTTACTGCCGTGCCGATTGCCCAGCCGAACTTCTGGCTCATCGACGAGGCACTGAAGATAAGTCCTGTAGCGCGGTTTCCGCTGCGCAGTTCCGAATAGTCGGCACAGTCGGCATACATCGACCACAGGAGCGGAAAGATGCTTCCGGCACTGATGCTGATGAGGCATTGGAAGATGAATATCCATACCAGGTCGCTGCGGTCGAACCAATAGAAGATGATGCTGAGTGCGGTGGCAAGGAGCATGGCGATGGCAAAGGTGTTTTTCTTGCCTATCTTGTTGCTGACCGGAGCCGCCAAGACTACGCCGATGATATTGGCAGCCTGGCCTACGGAGAGGAAGAGTCCGCTCAGCACGAACGACATCCCGAAAAGCGTGATGACGTGGAAGTCTGATTCCACGATGTAATATTTGAAGTAGTACACCGCCGCTCCGTCGCGGATGGAATTGAACACCAGCGAGGCGATTCCGGCTCCGAACAGAATCCACCACGGGCGGTTATGGAAGAGGTCGTGTATGTCATCCTTCAATGAGCTTTTCGCTTCCTTGATAGGTTTTACCCGTTCTTTGGTCCACGAGAAGCAGCCGAAGAAAAGCAAGACGCACATTGCCGCAATGACCATTACAGCCATCAGCCAGCCATGTTGTTGGGCGGCTATGTCCGTACTGTGTCCGCTGAAAGCGTTTGCCATGGGCATGAACACAGCAGGGCAATGAAACTTCCGATGTAGGCGAACATCATGCGGAAAGTAGAAAGCGTGCCGCGTTCTTTCGGGTTGGGGCTCATGACGCCTAAGAGCGAAGCGTAGGGCACGTTGATGCCCGAATAGACCATCATCATCAGCGAATAGGTGATGTAGGCGTAGACTAATTTACCCGCTTCGCCAAAAGGAGGTGTATAGAACGTCAGTATGCCGATAAGTCCGAACGGGACGGCAAGAAAGAGCAGGTAGGGGCGGAACTTTCCCCAACGGCTCGACGTACGGTCGGCGATGATGCCGATGACAGGGTCGAACACCGAGTCCCACACACGGGTGACGAGGAACATTGTGCCCACCATAGCCGCCGGAAGTCCGAATACATCGGTATAGAAAATCATCAGGTAGGCTCCGAACAGCTTCCAGAACATTGAGGAAGCCATGTCGCCCAGCCCGTAGCCGATTTTTTCTTTGAGTTTAATCATGGTTATTAAGTAGATGTTGAGAATTAGTTTATATAATCAGTCGGCTCAGAAACGCAGATTAACGCGGATTAGCGCGGATTCTTTTAATTTACTATTTTTCGATTTACGAAGTACGATTTAAAGGATAGTAAATTGTCAAATCGTAAATTACAATAATCTGCGCTAATCCGCGAAAATCTGTGTTTCTGATAATATCATTAATTTTGCATACTTACTTATTTGTTTAGCTGAAAGAGGAATGAAAAATAGATGCCCCATTCTTCATTCCTCATACTTAATTATTCATTTTCCAAGGTTCTTGTCAATGAGCCGTTTCAGCGTTTCTACCGAAGCGGTAGTAGTCAGCCCGTCTTGAGGCGTGTTCATGCAGTAGTCTACCAACTTGTCGATGGTAGATACCGCAACGTGCATCCGCGTGTCAGAAGAAGCATAATAGATGTACACCGTGCCGTCGTCATCGGCAATCCAGCCGTTGGTGAACAATACATTTGATACATCGCCGATGCGTTCTTCACCTTCGGGAGCCATGAAGTAGCCGCCCGGCGAAGCGATAAGTTCGCTCGGGTCTTCCAAAGAAGTCATATACATATATAATACGTAGCGCAGCCCGGCGGCACATCCGCGTACGCCGTGAGCCAAATGCAGCCAGCCTTTCGGAGTCTTGATAGGGTGCGGACCCTCGCCGTTCTTCACTTCCTTGATGGTGTGGTAGTAGCGGAGGTCGATGATTTTCTCTTCCTTCACTTCGGCATGCGTGATGTCGTCAATCAGTGCCCAGCCGATTCCTCCGCCGCTTCCGGCATCGATGAATCCGTCTTGCGGACGGGTGTAGAGGGCGTATTTGCCGTTGACAAATTCGGGATGAAGCACGACGTTACGCTGCTGGCTCTTCGATTTCAGGTCGGGCAGGCGTTCCCATGTCTTCAAGTCTTTGGTGCGGGCGATGCCTGCAGTGGCTGTAGCAGAAGAGAGGTCGCCTGCCGGAGCATTGTTGTCATGGCGTTCGGCACAGAAGATACCATATATCCAGCCGTCTTCGTGAGCCGTGAGTCGCATGTCGTAGATGTTGGTGGCGGGGATAACGTCATCGGGCATGGTTACAGGGTAATCCCAGAAGCGGAAGTTGTCTACCCCGTTGGGGCTTTCCGCTACGGCGAAGAACGATTTGCGGTCAGCACCTTCCACGCGGGCTACGAGCAGGTATTTCCCGTTCCATTTAATCGCTCCCGAGTTAAGCACGGCGTTCATGCCGATGCGTTCCATTAGGTAAGGATTGGTTTTCTCGTCAAGGTCGTAACGCCAGAAGATAGGGGTATGCGCTGCGGTCAAGACGGGGTATTTATAGCGTGTGTACACGCCATTGCTTTCAGCTACAGGTTCGTTTTTACGTGTGATGAGTGCCTCGTGACGGGCAATGAGGTCTTTTACTTTTTCTTCAAATGAGGTCATATTCGTGGTTGTTTATGGTTATTATGGAAATGAACACAGAGGCACGGAGGCACAGCGTTTTATTTTGAGCATACAAAGTTCACAAAGTTTGCTTTAATTCTCTGTGTCTTTGTGTCTCTGTGTTCAATTTAAATTAGTTACTTTTCATATCTCCGGCAAAAAGAGTTTTCGGGTCGTTGTAGAACTTCACGAAGTCCTGTTCCGACACTTGTCCCGGATAAGGTGCATAAAAGTGGTTTTCCTTTTCGCGGGCATTGCGCCATACCAGTACGTAACTGATGGGATATTTCTGGATAATAGGCATCAGTGTTCCGGTCCACCATGTAGAATCGGGAATGGTCTCGTATCCGGTCTCGGTAACGGCAATGGCTTTATTGTGCGACTTGCCTATCTGGGTCATTATCCGCAGTGATTTGTCGAGTGCCTGTTCGTAGGCGGCTCTTTCGAACTGGTAGGCATCTACGCCGATGAGGTCGACGATGCTGTCTCCCGGATAGCGTTCCAGGTATTCGGTCGTGTCGTTCGGTTCAATGCCGGGCGAGTATGCCCAAAGCAACTGGTCGGCACCTTTTTCTTTCATGCGGTTGTAAGTCATGCTCCACAATGCTTTATATTCTTCGGTAGAGCAGAGCTTTTGTCCCCACCAGAACCAGCTTCCGGTATGTTCGTGCCACGGACGGAAGAGGACGGGCACTTTGGTGCCGTCTGCTGTGCGGATGGAGTTCATGTAATCGGCGGCACGGTCCAGCCATGTGATGAATTTCTCATGGTTGGCTCCTCCGGGCAGAACGGAACGCACGACGGTAGAATCGGATACATCCCATGTGTCTTTTCCGGTCTGCGGATTATCGAGGTGCCAGCTGAAGGAGGACATACCGCCCCTTTCGTATTGTGCTACCACTTCACGTCGGATGCGGTCGAACGATACTTTATCGAGATTGACGCTATCGTTCAGTTCGATATGTCCCAAGTCGAACGACATCATGGCGGGATAGTCGCCACACACGCTTTTCACGTCGCTGCGGTTTTCATCTCCGTCCCAGCGGATGCCATACACGGGATCATCGTGATGTCCGAACATGAACACGCCTTTTTCGGGAAGCGTTTTCAGTGTCTGGAGCATCGCGAGCGCTTCGGGGGTGCGTGCGGACACTTCTTGTTCTTTTGCATTGTTGCAGGCTGCCATTGTGGCTATCAGGCAAGTGCCTGCAAGTATTGTATGGATGGGTTTCATTTTGAGTTTTTGAGTTATTGAGTTTTTATATTATGCGCGGTATGGATTTGTGCATTTTGTTGATGTCGCCACAGAACGTCAAAAGACTCCGTTGACGAACATAAGTGACATGGCCGACTCACTTATGTGAAACGTGCGAGTTACTTATGTTAAACGGTCGAGTTACTTATGTTAAACGGTCGAGTCACTTATGTTCATCAAAACGCATGCTTCTCTACGGTGATGGCAATCTACAATATGCATATTTCAATGCCGCTTAAAGTATAAGTTATTGAGTTTTTGAGTTTGCAAATTTACAAACTCAAGAACTCAAAAACCTACAGGCTTATCTAAATTCTCCGCGTTTGATGACATAGTCTTGGCTCATAGCGTCTTCCCACCAAGTTTGGTCGGCATGTGGGGTGGTGCTGTTGTCGGAGTCATACCATGGCATGAACCATAACCAGCGTGCACCTGCGTTCCATTGCTCAGAAAGCAGTCCGACCGTAGAGTCGGTATATTCCGAATAACCGCATTCGCTCAGCGTAATCATCTTGTTGCCGAAGTCGTTGATGAGGGTTTGGTATTGCGAAGCGCAGTCGGCAGCATCGTTGCCGTACAGGTCGCGCCCGATAATATCTACATACGCATCACCCGGATACCAGTCGGCATCGCCTGTTTCGCTGGTCCATACCCAAATCAGGTTGTTCAAGCCTTGTGCTTCGAAATAGTTGAACATTTCTACCCAAAGTTTTTTGAAGCTGTCGGCATTCTTACCCCACCAGAACCATCCTCCTGCAGCTTCGTGCAGCGGACGCCAGATGACCGGAATGTTTGCGTCGTGTAACAGTTTGAGGTAACCTGCCATCTTTTCAAGGTCAGCTTGTACGGTACGGTATTCCCACGTTCCTTCGGTAAAGGCATTGTCCATGTTAAATGCCGTTTCGCTTAGGGTTGAGGTGTAGTTGTTTGTATCAGTATCACCTTCTGTCTTTGGAACGTTCCAGTGCCACATGGCGAGTACGATGCCTCCGTTGTCCCACCATTCTTTCACCGGTGTGATGTCCGAGTAATCAATCCAGCTGGAAGGTGAAGAAGCCAAGTGCAGGTAGTCGAAGCAGTTCATAGCCGGATATTGTCCGGTCCATTGGTAGACTTGTTCGGCGTTTTCGGTGTTCCACGCCACGTTTGCCATTGTAGCTGAAATGGTGCGGGTTTCGAAGTTCTCTTGTAAGAAGTCGTACACGCGTTGCGCTTCGGCTGTCAGTGTATAGACCGGATTTTGATCAAGTCCTGTGGTTGTGAACGTTACGCTTACTTCGGGAGCCAGCATCTGATTCGGTCCGGTCACCAGACCTTCGGGAATGGTCAGTGTGCATTGTGTTCCTCGTTCAGGCACGTTTACATTCACGGTCAATGTGGGGCTGGTTCCTATGACATCTGCACTCGTCACCGTTCCGCCTGTAAAGATAAGCTGATCCGCATAACTGCTGGCGAAGAACACGTTTTTGTCGTAAGTGATGCTGATGGTAACATCGCCACTCGAAACGTTGGTAGAGCCGTTTTCGGGGGTAGTAGAAACCAATACGGGGGCATCTACCTCTGTAATGGTGTATTCTACATCGTCATCGCAGGCAACGGTGACGAATGCCATCGAAAGCAGCAAGAATCCGATTATATTTTTCAATTTCATAATTCTGTCGTTTTATAAGGTTCAATATATGATGGATATTTGCGTCAAGGTCACATTCGCACCTTGGAAGATTAATCCATTGTTGGTTAAGATTTCGTTGACATCATTGGCACCTAACTGGTATGAAAAACTTGTTGCTCCTGCCGTTAGGTCGGTTGCATCTCCACCTCCGGCATATTCTTGGAAGTCGGGCAACGTGCTCCAGTCACTTCCTCTGCCCAGTTTCAGTTGCCATGACGAAGCTGTGGCATCTTGTGTGAAGTAGACGATGATTGTATTCCCGGCTTGTAATGCAGAAAAGTCATATCCGCCCCATGCCAGATCTTGCATGCCGTTTGCCCAGTTGCCTAAATCGAAATTTCCGGTCCAGATTACTGTTTCTTCTGCTACTCCAGAAACGAACGGGAACGTGTATTCAATTTCACCGTTCGATGAAATCAGTTTCACGGTGCTGTTGCTTCCAGCCGTAGTCGGTACATTGAATAACAGGTTGTTGCCGTTTACAATGTAGTTGACGGATGTTCCGTCTACTTGCACTTCGGTCAATCTGTCGCCGTTGGCTATCTCTACTTGGCAGATTGTGCCCACCACGATGTCTTCTTCGGGCATGTTGGCTATGTAGCAGAATACGGCTTCGTTTACATTCAAGGTGCCGCTTTCTACCGAGGTGCCGTTTGCCAGTATCAAGGATACGGGTCCGCTTTGCGAATCCATCGGGACAGTAATTGTCAGGTTGCTCTCTGTGCTTCCTTCAATGGGGGTAGCTGTACTTCCGCCGCCAATGCTGACTCCTGTAACCAAGTCTAAGTCTGTACCTGTCAAGGTCAGGGTTTCCCCAGCATTGACCGGATTGGCAGAATAAGAAGTAACGGTAGGTTTAACCAATGTGTAGGGCACAGCTACGCTCATGCCGTTTGCCATGTTCAGCGAAAGGTTGCCATCGATAGCTGTTTCGGGAACTGTGTTTAGTGTCAAACTGTTTGCAGCTACCGTAAATTCGCCTCCGTCTATAGTTGTCCCTTCTTCGTTTGAGGGGAAAGACAATGAGGTGACCAAATCCAAATCATTACCTGATAAGGCAAGGGCATTTCCGGCTTTGATGCGTGAGGTTGTTACAGTGATATCAGTTGGCACAACGACTTCGAAATGTTGGGATGCTGTGACTGTTACGCCCGAACGCAATACCAGTTCAACCGTTCCCGAAGCGGCTTCTGCCGGTAAAGTCAATGTCAGGTTGGTACCGTTTTCATTGACGTTGAACGGCTCCTTGTCGTCTTCTGCCAAAGCAGCAGACGGAACTTCCGCCCCTTCGAAGCGTACATAATCCACCAGGCTCAATGCCGTACCGTTGATGCTTAATCGTTCTCCTGCTTTAAACCGGGTGTCGGTCGTTATGGAGGTGACAGTAGGTGTGCCTACTTCCAGCTCTTCTTCCGAGTAAATCCAGTTGGGCAGTTCTTCCGCTCCATCGCTCAAGATGATTTCTCCTGTACGGGCCGAGTCGGGAACAACTACTTGTATTTGATACCGGTCGTGTGAAATGAAATTCTCTTCAGGTACAGCCACCTCTTCGGCGAAAATCACCTCATGAATCAGGTTGAGGTAATCTCCCGTAATGGTGATGGTTTCTCCCGGCATGGCGGAAGCTGGAGAGAATCCTTCGAAAACAATAGGTTCTTCGTAGGTCAGTTGGGTAAGTGTTGTGATTTCTTCCCCATTTGCGGTTACCAGTGTGACATAACCTTCTTCCGGACCGTCTACCGGAACCTGTACCCATATTTCGCTGGGTATGCCCGACTGGCGGACATCTATATCCGTAATGGGATTGACTCCCGGAATGATTACTTGTGTCACTTGGTCAAGATTCGAACCCAGAAAACGTAATGTCCCTCCACGTACTACGGGTTGCGGACCATATACATTCAAGCTTACTCCCCCAGTATACTGTTGGGTGCTCAAATCATCGTTGTCGCATGCTGACAATCCTAACAGGACCAGGCATGAGAGCAACAGTGTCTTTATTTTATTTACATTCTTCATGGTGCTATTGTTTTATGTTATCTGTTGGGTACGGCACGGATGTTGTCTATTTTAATTAAAGGTGTACATTCTGTTCCTTCTACTCCGCCGCCAGTGACAAAGATGACAAGGCTGGCAAAATCATCCGCGCTTAGCGTACCGGTAGCTGTTCCGCCGTTAAATCCGTAAATGAAGTTCGATGAAATAGGCAATGAAACGGTTACCCATTGGTCATCTGTGTGATAAGAACCAGTCGTAGTCCAAGGACGGTAAAGGGCACGTGGCAGTTCGTCGTTTTGGAAATAGGTGTTGTTCGGTCCTGCAATTGCGTTTCCGTAGATATCTGTTCCGCCATTGCCGTAAGTCACAAGGTCGGTACCGGCAAAGATTACCTGCATGGCACCTGAACTCCACGGATTGCTTGACGGAATATACATTTCGAATTTGATGCTCATGTTGGTGTAATCAGAGAAATCCGCTAAATCGTACAGGCGTATTCCTTCACCTTCAGGATAATCGGTCGGAGTATTCCAGCTTCCCGGCCAGTATTCAAAAGCGAACTGGCTGTCGTTCCAACCGCCTGCCGCATCCAGCGTGGTGTTGCCATCTCCTAATTGGACAAAGTTGCCGGTGATGGATGTTTCGTCAGAAGTTATGGTACGGTCGTGCCATCCATGATTGCCCAAACCCGTCATGCCATCAAAGTCAAACAACATGCCACGTGTGTCTAAATAGTGGAAAGCAGAGGTCGTGGTTCCGTAAATGGTAGTTACATCTATAGCTCCTTCTTCGGTACATTCCGGCATGATGAAGCTGATGGAGCTTTGCGAGATGTTGGTAAATTCGGTCACTTCTATGTCGCCGGGGAATACTACGCTAAGCGGAACATTGGGGTCATCGACAAAGTAGTTTCCAGTAATAGTGACTTCTGATCCTGCTGGAGCGTATTCACACGACATGGTTGTAAGGGTAGGTGCGGGAACCGTTACACTGAAATCGTATTCCACGGTTTCACCGTTCCGGGTGACCATATACATTTTATTGGAAACTTCAGTCGGGATGCTTTGGGGCACATCTACTATGACTGTATTGTCTGTCATGTAACTGCTGTTCAAGATGGCCTGAACATCATTGAAGTAAAGTTCATAAATGCTGCGCAGGTTTTCGCCGACCAGGCAAATGGTTGTTCCTGTGCTGGCTTCCGTAATCAGTGAATCTGCTGAAACTGCATACGGAGAGCGGATGTAACGGACTGTGGGCAAGCCGTCTGCTACTTCGTACTTGTCCGGTTCGTCTTCGCAGGATGCCATAGAAAAGCTCGCTACAAGAGCTATCAGGCAAAAGAGGCTGAATGGTATTTTATTTTGTAATTTCATAATCTATGCGTTTTTAAGATTAATAACTATACAGGCTACGTACATCTTCATGAATCGGATCTTCCATCAAATGCGGATTGAATACTACGTCTTCGGTCGGGAACGGAAGGGTAAAGCTGCTTTCTGTCACATTGGGGGCGGCGACGCTGTCATCATAGCGCATTGCCGTTTCGTCTACCGTCCAGTTCCCTGTATTATAGTAGGCTTCATAAAGATCATCCAGCCCGAAGAACGAATTGCGCTTTTGATTTCTCAATTCATTGATGCAGAATTGGGGATTGTAGTAAGCTACACGTACATAGTCATACCAGCGGTCGCCTTCCATAGCCAGTTCCAACCGACGTTCGTTCCATACATCTTCCCAAGTAATGGAAGTAGGGCGTGTATAAGTAGACTGTGCACGGTGGCGTACTTCATAAAAAGCGTCGATAACTGAAGCGTCAGAGGTAGAACGGGCTGTTCCCATCATGGCTTCTGCATAAATCAGATAAACATCAGACAACCTTAATACATGGGTGGCAAGGCTGTTTTTCATATAAGCGGCAGAGTGTCCGGCACCACTTACGTGGTCTTGTGCGTTACCGTACAGGTGTTTTACGGTGTTGGAACCCGTAGCAGACTGCAATGTCCCTGCTCCGGCATTGTAATCGGTGTCGTAAATAAACCGGAGATAATCAAATCCACCTTTGTCTTGCCAGAAATAGCTGTATGTGTCACCGGGCAACATCATGGTAGCCTGACGGCGGGTGTCTGTGCCATTGATCCAAGCGTCAGGGGTTTGTTCCAGTAGTCTTACCCCGAAAGCTTCTTGCAAATCTACCGACATGCCGTTCCAACCGCCCCAGCAATCTCCGAATTCATCGAATCCGTCGATGGCCAAGTCTGACTGTAACGTGTTTTGTGAAGTCCATTGGTTGCCTTCAGCCGTCCAACGCCATGCTATCAGGCTTTCTTCGTTCGTATTGTTGGCAAGCCGGAATACATCGCTGTAATTAGTCAGCAGGCTACGTCCGGAATTGTCTATGACATCTTTGGCATACGTGGCTGCCCTTTGTAGGTCTTCGGCATTCAGTGTTCCCGTTACGCCGGCTTTGGTCAGATATACTTTTGCCATTAATCCTTCGGCGCAATAGTAATCTATACGGCCTGCACTGCTCGAACGTGGCAACAGTTCCATCGCTTTTTCCAGTGTCATGATGATGTATTCATATACATCTGCTTTTTGCACCTTGTACTTTTCATTGTAAGTGCCGTTTACCAGTTCTTCTGTATTGTTGTGGATAATAGGTACGTCACCGAAAGTGCGTACCAGATAGAAGTATGCCAACGCTTTCCATGTGAGGCATTCGCCCATGCATTGGTTTCTGACCGATTCGGATGCAGGACTTTCTTGCAAGAGGTCGTAGACTGTGTTTGTATGTCCGATGACCGCCCACAATGAATAAGACATGTTTACAAGGTCTTCATCTGTTCCGTTTACTGTAAAAGTCAGGTAGGGGCTATTGCTCCAGTAATAGTTTCCGGAAAGAACTTCACCAACTTTGATGAAACCGCGTTGGAAGTCATACCACGGTGAGTTATACAAGTAATTTACGCCCGAAATACATTGGTCGTCCGTTTCATAATAATTGTCCGTGTTGTAATTGTCTATGGTCGGTCTGTCAAGGAAGTCTTCGCAAGAAGAAGTGCCTGCTGCCAATACAACAGCCAATATACCGTATTTGAGATAATTGAATTTCATATTTTTCAAGATTTAGTGATTAAAAAGTGACATTCAAACCAAATGAATAGACTGTAGGCGACGGATAACGTCCATTATCCAGACCCATAACGTTGGCGCTGGATGTGCTTACACCGATTTCAGGGTCATATCCGCTATAGCCTGTGATGGTCACTAAATTCTGCAGATTGGCGTAGAGACGCAGGTTCTCAATGCCCCATTTGCTTATCAGACGTTTTGGGAAAGTATATCCTAACGTGATGTTTTTCAAGCGGACATACGATCCGTCTTCGATGTAACGGTCGCTGACACGGTCGTTGTCGTTCGGATCATTGATTGTGGCACGGGGCGTAGAGGTGTTGGGATTTGTCACATAGACATTGGTTACATCGTCATACCAGTGCCATACGGTTGTACCATTTACGTTTACTCCATTTGAATAGTCTTTTGAGGCGTCGATAGGTGCCAGTTGGGCACGGTTGTTTACAGACGTCAGCTGGTTGGTCCACGTGGAGTTCATGTGTGTCAGTGTCATGCTTAAGTAATTGTACACTTTGTTTCCTACTGAACCGTTGATGAATAACGAAAGGTCGAAATTCTTATAACGGAACGTGTTGGTCCATCCGAAGGTGAATTTAGGAAGTGGAGAACCTAAGTTTGTACGGTCATTTTCATCAATGATACCGTCGCCGTTCAGGTCTTTGTATTTGATGTCACCTACCCATACCGTATTGTTTTTGTTGAATACGCCGTTCGAAGGATAGCTGTTGGCAGGTTTCGGAGAGGTTTGCAGATCTTCCAGATCTTTGTATACGCCATCTGTTACATAGCCGTAGAAGTTATAAAGCGATTCGCCTACATTGGTAACGGTAACTACGTCCGACCATTGTCCATATCCTACGATTTGGGCGGCACTGGTTCCCGATAACGCTACTAACTTGTTGCGGTTTACCGAAATTTGAAAATCAGAATCCCATTGGAATGCGCCGATTAACGGATGTGTGTTCAACGATATTTCCACACCTGTATTGCGGATATGTCCGTAGTTTCCCCAAGGTGCAGCCAAGGCGGAAGAAACGTTTCCGCTTGTACCCATATAGGAAGGTAGCTGCAATTGCATTAGCATGTCCTTTGATTCCTTTTTATACCAGTCTATGGTCAGATTGATACGGTCATTGAAAAAGCTTAAATCCAAACCGACATTAATCTGTTCTTGTGATTCCCATTTGATACCGGTGTTGGCAATATTGGACGGGCGGTAACTCATCCCCAGTCCGGTAGGCATGATGGAAATGGCTGATCCCCATAAGTAACCTCCGATGTTGGCATTTCCGGTCTGTCCCCATCCGATACGTAGTTTACCATTGTTGATGACATTGCGTATTGGTTCGAAGAACTTTTCGTTAGAGAAACGCCAGGAAGCGGCAATGGCGTGGAAGCCTGCCCATCGGTTCTCTGGACCGAAGTTGGATGAACCGTCGTAACGGTAAGTGTAAGTGGCAAGATAACGGTCATCGTAATTATAAGTGCCACGTGCAAAGAAGGAAGCCATGGAAGAGTTCCCGAATCCATAACCGATTGTGGGGGTACCGTCCCCCAAAGCCGGATTGTGCACAGCGTCAGAAGGCAAGTCTGTATTTGCCACACTGGAATAGTTATAGTCTGATTTCCAACATTCTTGTCCAAGCATTACTGTGAAGTTATGCTTGTCAATATTACCATTATAGGTAAGGTAATTTTTCAGTTGCCAGAAAGTGGAGCTGTTCTTTTGGATGCTGCTTGAATTTGAATCACGCACCCATGTGCCCAAATTTACCATAGGTTGGTAACGGTCTGCTTTACTGGCACTGATGTCGTAACCTAATTCGGCATGCCATACCAGGTTCTTGATAGGCGTGACTTCGGCAAATATATTACCCGTCAATTTCTGACGGTTCAGCAAGATATCGTCCATCAAAGCCAACGCCACAGGGTTGGGGTTGGTGTAGCCTTCTTGGGAGATAGAAGAATAGCTTCCGTCTACATTATAAATAGGTATACTGGGAATAGTGGTCAGTGAATAGTATATCAGACCTTGGTTACTGTCCGCCAATTTCAAGCTTTCGTCTGTACTGGAGTAAGTAGCGCTTAAGCCCAATTTCAACCATTTCTTTAGCTGTGCGTCCAAGTTGGTACGCACGCTGAATCGGCTGAAGTCACTGCCGATGATAGTACCTTCCTGATCCATGTACGAACCGGATACGTAATATTGCACTTTGTCCGAACCTCCTTGTGCACTTACCTGATGCTGGTGTTGCAAAGCGGTCTGGAAAATGGCATCTTGCCAGTTGGTACCTTTGCCCAACAAACTGGGGTCGGACAGGTATGCGCTTTCTGTTTCTTCTCCCACATTCACGAAGTCATTGTAGAAGTTAGCATATTCGCGCAGGTTCATCAAATCCAGGCGTTTGGTTTGACGTTGTACGGCTACCATGCCGTCATACGTGAATTTGGCTTCACCTGCCTTGCCTCGTTTTGTGGTAATCAATACGACACCGTTTGCACCTTGTGCACCGTAGATGGCTGTAGCCGAAGCGTCTTTCAGGATTTCCATGCTTACGATATCGGCAGGGTTGATGGTCGACAAAGGAGAAATGGTGGATACAGAACCGTTTCCTAAAGCGTCACCCAGACCAAAATCGGCACCACTTTGTCCACCACCTTGTACAATGACGCCGTCAATTACGTACAACGGTTCGGCATTGGCATTGATGGTGGCTTGTCCACGGATGCGGATCGAGGAAGACGAACCGGGAGCTCCCGAGGTCGTAACAGCGGTCACACCTGCCGCACGTCCTTGAAGAGACTGGTCAAGGTTGGTAATGATAGACCCTTTCAAGTCATTTTCATCCATCGATACCGAAGCACCCGAAAGGTCGCTCTTCTTCATTGTACCGTAGCCTACCACTACGACTTCATCCAATGTTTCCGAATCTTCTTCTAGTGTAATGTTCAAGTTTTTTTGGTTAGTGATTTTGATTTCTTGAGTTACATAACCAATGTAAGAGATGACCAATGTGGAACCTGGTTTCACGTTTAAGGTGAATTTACCGTCCAAATCAGTGATGACACCATTTGTTGTACCCTTTTCGAGTACGTTCGCTCCGATGACGGGAAGTCCCGTTGCATCGATGATGACACCTGACACTGAGTGAGCCTGCTGGGAGGCGTAGAACTCGGTGGAAGCTGCCATGGCTTGGGGACCGCTTATCCACATCATGGATAAACAGATTCCTGCCGCAAATGCAGTTCTTTTTGCATGTTTGTTCATGATAAATTAGGATGAATTGTTAATAGTTAAGGTTACATTATAGTATGCCGTCTGTATGCCGGTAACTATGCCGTACCGTTTTTTGTCATTGGCAAAATTACCGCATACTTGACGGATAAACTAATATAATTTTATCAATCTTGATACACCTTCGTAATATTTATTTCGAAGAAGTTTCTGACTTGTGCAGCAATGCTTTATTTGCCGTATGGATAAGGCTTATCGTACTGGAGTCGGATGCGAAAACCGAGTTCAACCCTTGTTCTTCTTGGGCGGGATCGCCTGTATAATCGTCCCCTGGCTGCCAGAAAACATGTTCCGAGGAGGGAACGGCTAAACCGCCCCAGCCCCAGAAGTTGCAACCAGCCAACAGGCTTTGATGGGTTGCGTGTTTAACTATTAAATCAAAGATACACTTGTAATACCCGTCACGGGCATGGGTTGATATGTTTTTACCAAATTGAAAACTGTCACGCGGATAGCCGAACTCTTCCAGTACAAGCGGTTTCTGATACTTTTTTGCTATATTCAGATGTTCGTTGATATAGGCTTGCGTGTTTGTGCAGGCTTTTTCTAGATTCTCTTGAAGGCTGTCCTTCGGTGCCCAGCCCCAATTGTAGGGCCAGATGTGGATGTTCATGTAGTCGATGTTTGTATCGGCATGGACTTTCTCGAAGAGGGCAATGTCTTCTTCACATCCGTGTTTGCCTTCGCTTCCTGTAGAAATAAGATGGTTCGGGTCAAGCGAGCGGATAAGGGAAGAAGTCTTGCTCATCCACTTGGCGAAGGCTGCTTTATGGATAGAGTCGGAAGCGAAAGCACGGGGTTCGTTCCCGATTTGCCACGACATGATGGTCGGGTCGTCTGTATATTTCCGGTGGGTGTACCGGTTGGTACGGGTGAGGATGTATTTCACGTGATTGGCAAACAATGCTTGTGCGCTGTCTGATACCACGAACTCTTTTACATAGTTCATGAAGGCGGGCCATCCGTCTACGGCAGGCACGGGAGCCTTGTCTCCTCTTGCCCAAGCGAGGTACTGGCTGTATCCTCCGCTCCATTCCCACGAATTGTTCAGATAGAGCACCGCCAGCATGTCACGCTTTTCCATTTCTGCCAATAAGTAGTCTAATCCTGCCAGAATAGTATCATTATAGATGCCCGGAGCTTCTTGCAGGGTCGGTTCCACTTTGGTGGGGACGCCTCGCTTTCCGTCCGATCCGACCAGGATGCGCAGGTTGTCCACGCCGATGGCTTTCAGGAAGTCGAGTTCCCGGTGCAGGCGTTCGCGGTTGCCTCCCGTTCCTTCCGAGGCAAGGATGGCACCGTACCAGAAGTTGGCTCCTATATAATAATAAGGTTGTCCGTTACGGATGAACTGTCCGTTCTTGACTTGAATAAATGGTGAAGACACCTCTTTCGGTGTGGATGTACAACCGATGAGGAACGCTGGTAAAATTAAAACGGATAAAATTATTTGTTTCCACATAAGCTATTAGATTTGTTTTTTGCAAATATAGCCTATACGGAAATACGAAATTGATACTATTTTATCCGATTCTATAAAAAGATGATATTTTTGATGAAATAGGAGTGGTGGATAACAGGGAAAGATGCTTTACGCAGACGAATAGAAATGATTGACGGGCGGAGGCAGTTTATTGCGTAAAGAGTCCTACCGAGTCAGGACTGCTGTCCCATTGGAATAGGACTGCAGTCCTATATAGGGTAGGACTGCAGTCCTTGCACCTTAGGATTTTAAGAGGACTGGAATGTGAAGTACGGTGAAGCCTTTCAGAAGCTGTTTTGAATTTATCGTGCGATGATTTGGGATGAGTTTTTGAGGCATTTTTGCTTCTGTGATGAGGAAGATAGCGGGCTATCTGACGAAGAACAGGAGCGAAAAGGACCAAAAAATCGCCCAAAGCACACACGAAAACGGATACATCAAGCCAAGAAAAACTTTTTGGAGAAATTCAAAACAGCTTCTCAACAACTCTTCCCAATCGGCATACGGTACATGCAAAACAGTTCTATATCAGAATCCGTTTCTTCTTGTAATTATCCCGGAAGTCTTTAGGGGATGCCAGTTTTTTCTTTTTGAAGATGCGGTTGAAATTGGAAAGGTTGTTGAATCCTGATTCGTAACAGATTTCTGCGATGCTCATGGTGGAGTCTACCAGCATGCGTGTGGCATGTCCCAGACGGATGTCAATGATGTAATCGGACAGATTTTTGCCCGTGCGGAGTTTAAAGAAGCGGCTGAACGATACTTCGGTCATTCCGACCATATCTGCCAGTTGGTTCAGCCGGATTTCTTCTTTGTAATGCTGGTTGATATAGTCTTGTACTTTCTGCACTCGGCGACTGTCTGAGTGTTGTTGGATTTTCGCGAACGAAGAACTGGATAGCACGCGTGCTTCTTCGGTGAACATGGAAAGTTCATATAAAAGGGTAAGGAAGCGAGTCACGGCATAGAAACCTTTCGTGTCGGGCAGTTCGTCTATCAGGGCATAGACTTTCATAATGGCTTGCATGGGGAAACTCAGTCCGTTTTGTGCCTTGTCGAACATTTTCATGACGCGGTCGAATTGATTGGTGCTGAGTAAAGTTTTCATGAATTGGGGTGAGAACTGGATGGTGATTTCCCGAACGTCCTTGCTTTTGCAATCATGTTGTTCCCATACATGCTCCAAATCTGGACTGGTGATGAGTACCAGGTCGTATTCGCCGATGATTTCTGCAGAGTCGCCTACGATGCGTTGTACTCCGGGGGCATTGATTACGAAGTTCAGTTCGAATTCCTTGTGGAAATGCATCGGATAAGTGAATTCGCTTTTCCTTCGGTCGGCAATGTAGAAGCAGTCTTTTTCCGAAAGAGGAGTAATTTCGCGGATAACGTTTTTGTCTTTTACTATCATGGTCTTAAATTTATTAATTTGCTAATGAGCCAATGCATTCTCACATTAGCACATTCTCACATTGGCACATTGTCACATTAGCACATTGTCGCATTAGCACATTCTCACATTGGCACATTGTCACATTAGCACATTCTCACATTGGCACATTCTCACATTGGCACATTCGAACTATAGTCTGATTGATTCTTTACTCCTTGTATATCTCGTTGGATGATGTCCTCGGTGAAAAGCCGGGTCAGTTCTTCCCATGTCAATACGGTGTCGGGCTGGAATTGTGCCGACTTTGCATAGCGGAGCAGGGCGGTGCGGAACTGGTTTCCTTCGGGTGTGCCTTTAATGGCATTGAGGTCGGTGGTGCATACCAGAAGCTTTCCTTTTCCGATGCGGAACTCGAAGACAATACCCAGTTTGTGGTTCCGTTCGATGTTATCAATGACTTGCACTACGGGGCGGTATGCCTTGTCTGTGTGGTTCAGTATCATCGGACGCGAATTCCGGGTGATGCTCCACCATTGCCAGTCACTATGCTCTTCGGTAGGGAAGTGGCGGAATAAGGGATGTGCGGGATTTGTCAATATCGACATCGTACCCGGCGAAACCTCTTTGCCTGCATTTTCCGATATGGTCTTGAACATGGCATAGTTCCAATAATCGGGTGTGAACATGCCTCCTACGCTTTGTTTCCCGATGTCCTTGTGGCGGGGAAGCAAGAGTACGGTTTCTCCCTTTGCCAGCTTGGCTTTCACCTGCTTGTTAAGTAGGGAATCGATGTAAATTCCTTCTGTACTTTCCTGCTCATCGGGGTACACCCAAAGATGGTAATAATTGTGGTATCTTCCTGTCTGTAAGTTCAGGGTCAGGCGTTGCGCGGTCTTCAGTTCGTTGAGGGGAAGCTCGATGTTTCCTATGGGCGTGACATTTCCTTGCGGTGCGGAGTAGGAGAGTGTGCCTTTCTTTTCCCACGTCCCGTCATCTGATATCAATTGCCAGCGGATAGGGGTGTTCCAGTCGTTTTCTTCGTAATTCGAAAGGGCTACACGTACCTGAAGGGTTTGGGTGTTCCGCCAGCAGAAGTCTTTCATCTCTGCCAGAGGGACTACCGGTGCACAGAATCCGTAGAAGGTTTCGGGGTCTATAATGCCTTTGCTTTCCATAAAGGCGTCAAGTATGCCTACCAGTGCCGAGCCTTGTCCGGGGTAATCCTGCAGGTCGAGCATTTGGAAACCTCCGAAGCCGGGTGTGCGCAGGGCATATTCGATATCGGCTTTGTAACATGCCACAGAGAAATGTCCCGTAGCACGATGGAAGGCTTCGGCTTGGTCGTATAGGTGATTTTCTTTCAGCCGGTTACGGAATATTTCCAGATTGTATGGATACAGCACGCCTTTGTATTTCGCAATTTGCTGGAAGTCGGGATAAATCTGGAACTGGCAGGTCTCGTGTCCCACTACGGGACGGGGACACTGGGCAATGGCTTGTGCATAATTGGCGGTTGTATTGGGACGGGTGTTGTTCAGGATGCCTCCCTTTTCTGCATCCACGTATGCGAAGGAAGAGCGTACATGAGTCGAATATCCTTCGCCTCCGCCTACCCGGCACGTTACGAAAAAGTCTTCTCCATCTTGCGGACCTTGCCAACCCAGATTGTTGTTCGAACCGAAACAATACAAGTGCCGTAGGTCTTTCCGGCGGAACTCGTCAAGCCACTCGCGCATTACGTCAATGTCTCCGTGCAGCTCATTGCCTAGTCCCAGCATCATGAACGAAGGATGATTGCCCAGCCAGTCCAATATCATGTTGCCTTCTCGTTTCAGGAATGTGTTCAACGATATATTGTTACGCTGTATGGCTCCCCAAAGTGGAAGTTCCACTTGGAAATAGATACCTTCTATATCGGCTGCTTTCAAGGCTGCTTCGGGAGGAGTGTACGAATGGCACCGGTAGTGATTGATGCCATATCGTTTGGCTATGCGGAATATGTTGCGCCATGTTTCCACATCCATTGGTGTATATCCGGTAAGAGGAAAGACGCAGGCATCGTGTTTGCCGCGAAGCAATATTTTCTTGTCGTTTAAAACAAATTGCGTGTTTTCTGTACCGAATTCACGCATTCCGAAATCTATGTGTTGCTGGTCGTGTGAGTGCCCGTTGTTAAGTGCAATGTCCAGTCCATACAAGGCAGGATGAAATTCGCTCCATAGCAGCGGAGACTCTCCCATGCCAAGTGTAAAGGTAAACGAATTGGCACCCTGTTGCAAGGTTATGTTTTTCTCGAAGGTGGGAAGCACGTGTGTAGTAGGGGTATTCCATGCTTTTCCTTGGATACTGACAATTGCTGAACAGGGATAGTCGGACCATACCTCCAATGTTATGCGGGCGCATTTTTCAGATACAGATGGGTAGACTTGTACCTTATTTATATAAGGTGTATCGTAGGCTTCTATCCCGAATTTGCCTAAGATACCGTTCCAGTTGGTTTGTGTGGCATCGGTCCAAGCATGTGAACTTTGTATTTCTTTCGGTACTGATGTTTCAGAATTGTCTATACGCAGGACAATATGGTGCTTGCCTGGTTTCAGGGAAGGAAGTTCATAACAATGAGGGGCATAGAGGTGTGAGAAGCTTCCGATGCTGTCTCCGTCTATCCAAAGCGTGCTGGGCTTGGTGCGTTCCATAATCAGGCGGAGTTTTTTTCCGGCAAATCCTTCGGGCAAGGTGAAGTCGCGCTCGTAGGTGACTTGTCCGCTATACGAATGGAGCCGGGTCAGTTGGGTGGTAACGTAAGGTGCCTGTGCCGGATTGCCTAATTTGTTTTCATCGGTGGTGCCCGGAAGCCGGCAAGTGCCTAACGAACTTTCCCAGATGCCCGACAGAGGAAGGAAGGCTCTCTCTTGTGCTTGTGCGCACAAAGCGCAAAGCATGGCAGCGAGTGAAAGAAAGAGTTGTTTCATTTACAATTTAGCAAATTACGATTTACAATTTACAATTTATTTCATTTCTATTTGCAATGTACAAAATAGGATTAGGGGATAAATCGTAAATCGTAAATTGTAAATTGTCAAATAGTAAATGTTCATCATTTGCCATATTTCGCCTTGATGCCCGGCAGTTCTTTCCGGATATCGGCGATACGGGTGGCATCGCTGGGGTGTGTGCTCATAAACTCGGGTACAGACCCTCCGCTTCCTGCCGACATCTTTTGCCAGAATCCGACGGCTACATCGGGATTGTATCCAGCCATGGTCATGAATACCAGCCCCATATAGTCTGCTTCCGATTCGTGTTTGCGCGAGAAGGGAAGCATCATGCCGTATTGTGCGCCGATGCCGTAAACCGTGCCTGCAACCTTTTGCACCGCAGAACTCTTGTCGCTTACCAGCGAATTGAGGATATTCGCACCATATTGCGCCATTACTTGTTGGCTCAGGCGTTCATTGCTATGCTTTGCTACGGCATGTGCCACTTCATGTCCTACCACTACCGCCAGTTCGTCATCGGACGAGACCAGCTTCATCAGTCCTTCATAAACTACAATCTTGCCGCCCGGCATGCAGAAAGCGTTCACTTGCGGGTCTTGTATGAGATTGAATTCCCACGCGAAGTTCTGGATTTCCGATGCCATGCCGTTCGCGCGCAGGTAGGCTTCGGTGGCGGAGGCTATCTTTTTCCCTACCCGTACCACCATGGCGGTTTGTGCGGCATTGGCTGATTTCTTAGCCGACTTGATATAGTCGTTGTATTGGGTAAGACTGGAGGACAGCACTTCGCTATCCGATACCAAAAGCATTTGCTTCCGTCCGGTCAGGGGGACGGTAGAGCAGCCTGCCAGCAGGAGGGCGGCAAGCAAGAGCAAGGTGAAATGCAGTTGTTTCATCATCCGTAATTCGTTTTAAGGTTTCTTTCAGCAAATATATAGCATTTTCTGTAATAATCCGCACTATCTGTAATGAAAAAGATAAAACAGTATCATTCGCATTGGTGGAATATGCCTACTTTTGCATTGATATCATTTAAAACAACTCATCATGAAAAACATGAAAGCTAAAGTCTTATTAGTTGCCGGAGCTTCGCTTTTCGCTTCCGGTGTATGGGCGCAAGAGCAACTTGTGCGACTCTCTACTCCCGAAACCTCGCTGGTGATTGATGCACCGCAAGGGGGAGAATTGAAATATGTATATTATGGTACGAAGCTGGGCGATGCGGACCTGAAACAGATTGATGCGGTGCGTACGTGCAATCATGCCGCTTATCCGGTGTATGGAATGAATACTCCGGCAGAAACGGCGCTCTCGGTATGCCATGCCGACGGGAACATGTCAACCCAGCTGGTGGTGGAAAGCGTGGCTACGACCGATGGGGATAAGACAAAGGAAGTTTCTGTCCGCTTGAAAGATAAGGTGTATCCATTTTATGTCAACGTATGTTACCGGGCTTATCAGGATGTGGACATCATTGAGACCTGGACCGAAATAACGAACGAAGAAAAGAAACCCGTAGTGCTCAACCAGTTCGCTTCGGCTTACCTGCCCATTCGCAGGGGCAATGTATGGCTCTCCAGCCTGTATGGTTCGTGGGCGAACGAAGGGCGTTTGGTTCAGGAACCGTTGGAGCCGGGCATGAAAGTGATAAAGAACAAGGACGGGGTGCGCAATTCGCATACGGCACATGCCGAAGTGATGTTCTCGCTCGACGGGCGTCCACAGGAAAACGTAGGGCGGACCATTGGTGCGGCACTTTGCTATACAGGAAATTATAAGCTCCGTATTGACACCGATGATAGCGAATACCACCAGTTCTTTGCCGGTATCAATGAAGATAATTCCATGTATCATTTGCAGAAAGGCGAGACGTTCAAGACTCCGGTGCTTGCCCTTACTTATTCGGACGAAGGGTTGAGCGGAGCCAGCCGGAACTTTCACCGCTGGGGACGCACTTATAAGCTGGCGCATGGAGACAAGCCTCGCAAAATCCTGCTCAATAGCTGGGAAGGTGTTTACTTCGACATCAACCAGCAAGGCATGGAACAGATGATGGCGGACATCGAATCAATGGGCGGCGAATTGTTTGTGATGGATGACGGATGGTTCGGAGGCAAGTACCAGCGCAATACCGATAATTCTTCGTTGGGCGACTGGGTGGTAGATACCCGTAAGCTTCCTGAAGGCATTGAGGGATTGCTCCGTGACGCGAAGAAACATCATGTGGGATTCGGTATCTGGATAGAACCGGAAATGTCGAATACTACGAGCGAACTCTACGAGAAGCATCCCGAATGGATAGTGAAAGCTCCCCAGCGCGATCCGGTATTGGGACGTGGCGGAACGCAGGTTGTACTTGACCTCGGCAATCCCGAAGTGCAGGATTTCGTGTTCGGCGTGGTGGATGACCTGATGAGCAAGTATCCCGAAATCGAGTATATCAAGTGGGACGCCAATATGGCGATTATGAACCACGGTTCGAATTACCTGACCCATGATAACCAGAGCCACATGTACATCGAGTATCATCGTGGCTTCGAGAGTGTATGCAACCGTATCCGTGCCAAATATCCTGACCTTACTATCCAGGCTTGTGCCAGCGGTGGAGGACGTGCCAACTGGGGGTACTTGCCTTGGTTCGACGAGTTTTGGGTGAGCGACAATACCGATGCCCTCCAGCGCATTTACATGCAATGGGGCACCTCGTATTTCTTTCCGGCGATTGCCATGGCGTCCCACATCAGTTCGGCTCCCAATCATCAGGTCTTCCGTACCGTTCCTATCAAATACCGCATCGATGTGGCGATGAGCGGGCGTCTGGGCATGGAAATCCAGCCAAAGAACATGACCGAGGAGGAGAAGGAGATTTGCCGGAAGGCAATAGCCGATTACAAGATGATTCGTCCCGTAGTGCAGTTCGGGGATATCTACCGTCTGGTTTCTCCCTACGACCGCTTGGGTGTGGCATCTCTGATGTACACTTCGCCCGAGAAAGACAAGGCGGTATTCTATTGGTGGAAAATGGAAACGTTTTATAACCAGCATTTGCCTCGTATGCGCATGGCAGGTCTCGACCCGGCGAAGATGTATCGGGTCAAAGAGTTGAACCGTATCGATAACGAGCCTCTCCCGTTCGAAGGGAAATCGTATTCGGGCAAGTTCTTGATGGAAAACGGTTTGGAAATCCCTTACACGCATAAGGTGGACTATCACAAGCTGAATGATTATGCCAGCCGGGTGCTGTATTTGGTAGCAGAACAGTAAAAAATAAAGAACCGGGAATGAAGAATAAACAAATCGTTATTCTTTATTCCCGGTTCTTTATTTAGTTAGAAATCGTTTTGAATTTATCGCCCAAAGTACGCACAAGACGAACACATTAAGCTAAGAAAAACTTTTTGTAGTAATTCAAAACAGTTTCTTGGAAAACTTTTTATTTCAGTTTTGCCACTGTTTCCTTGATGCGGCGCATGGCTTCGATGATGTTTTCATCGGAAGTGGCGTAACTCATGCGGATACATTCAGGCGCACCGAATGAAGTACCACCTACGCAGGCTACATGGCCTACCTCAAGCAGATACATCGCCAAATCTTCCGCATTGTTGATAACACGGTCACCGTCTTTCTTACCGAAGAACGAATCGCATTTCGGGAAGAGGTAGAAAGCACCTTCGGGCACGTTTACTTCAAATCCCGGAATTTCTTTCGCCAGTTTGACAATCAAATCACGACGGCGTTCGAATGCTTGGCGCATTTCTTCTACCGGAGCCTGTGTGCCAGTGTAAGCGGCTTCGGCTGCTTTCTGTGATACAGAGCACGGACCAGAAGTATATTGTCCCTGAAGCTTGTTGACACCTTTCACAATCCATTCGGGAGCGGCGATAAATCCGATACGCCAGCCCGTCATGGCATACGCTTTCGATACGCCGTTGACAATAACCACACGGTCTTTGATTTCGCTGAACTGGGCGATGCTTTCGTGTTTGCCGATGTAGTTGATGTGCTCATAGATTTCATCGGCGATGGTAATGACACGCTCGTGCTTAGCCAATACCGAAGCCAGTCCCGCCAGTTCTTTCTTGCTGTATACCGAGCCGGTAGGGTTCGAAGGCGAGCAAAGAATCAGGGCGCGCGTCTTAGGAGTGATAGCCGCTTCCAGTTGTTCGGGAGTAATCTTGAAGTCTTGCTCGATACCCGCACGCACAATGACGGGAGTACCTTCCGCCAGCTTCACCATTTCAGGATAGCTTACCCAATAAGGAGCAGGGACAATGACTTCATCTCCTTTGTTTACCAAAGCCATAATCGTGTTGCATACCGACTGCTTGGCACCGTTGGCACAACTGATTTGGGCTGCTGTATATTCCAGTCCGTTTTCTTTTTTCAGTTTTTCTACAATGGCGTTTCGCAATGCGGGATAACCGGCTACAGGAGAATAGCGCGAATAGTTTTCGTCAATCGCTTTTTTAGCGGCTTCCTTGATATGGTCGGGAGTGTTGAAGTCGGGTTCGCCGACACTCATGTTGATTACATCTACGCCCTGAGCCTTAAGCTCGCCGCTCTTTTGCGACATAGCCAGCGTAGCCGAGGGTGACAAACTGTTTAAACGTTCTGAAAGTTGATTCATATTCTTCTTTTTAATTTTAGTTCAAAATCGGTGCAAAATAAAGCATTTTTTATGACATATAAAAACATTTATTACTTTCTGTCGCCTAAGAACCGAAGTAAATACAAGAAAAGATTGATAAAGTCGAGATAGAGTGTCATGGCACCCATCAGGGCAATCTTTTGGGTGGTATCATTTATCGCTATGTCTTCTCCTGTTAATAGCTGCTTGATTTTTTGTGAATCATAAGCCGTAAGCCCCGTGAAAATCAACACACCGATACCCGAAATGATTAAATCCATCATTGAGTTATGCAGGAACAAGTTGACCAGTGAAGCAATGATAAGTCCGATCAGTGCCATGATGCAGATATTTCCGATACGGCTCAAGTCTTTCTTGGTTACATAGCCATAGAGTGCCATTACGCCAAAGGTACCTGCCGTAACAAAGAATGTGGTGGCAATGGAACTCATGGTGTATATCATAAAGATAAAGGCGAGTGTGACTCCGTTCAGAATGGAGTAGGCGATAAAAAGCAGGGTAGCGGTGCTGAAAGCAATCCGGTGGATGCGTGCGGAAAGATAGATGACCAATCCTATTTCAGCTATCAGAAGCCCCCAGAAGAGCATCCGGTTTTCGACAATCATCGAGAGTAACGTGTATGATTTTGCCACGTATAAAGATACCAATCCGGTAATGACCAGCGCCAATGTCATCCATGTGTAGACATTGCGCATCAGTGTAGCTTGTACGGCCTTTGCTTTAGACGCGTACACTTTTGCCAAATCATTTGTTTCCATAATCATCAATTTTTAATTTTTGATTTTCAATTCTAATTCTTAAAATGCAACGTATGTCCCATGCGGTCTTTCTTCGTATGCAGGTAACGTTCGTTGTAAACGTTAGGTGTGACCTCGATGGGCACATTCTCCACGATTTCCAATCCGTAGGCTTCCAGTCCCACCCGTTTTACAGGATTATTGGTAAGCAGACGCATCTTGTGAATGCCTACCTCACGCAGGATTTGTGCGCCTACTCCATAGTCGCGTTCATCGGCTTGGTGTCCGAGGCAGATGTTGGCGTCTACGGTGTCCATGCCTTCTTCCTGGAGCTTGTAGGCTTTCATTTTTTCCATCAATCCGATGCCACGTCCTTCCTGAATAAGGTAGATAACGGCACCTTTGCCTTCTCTTTCTATCATTTGCATGGCTTTATGAAGCTGTTCTCCGCAATCGCAACGCAAAGAACCGAAAATGTCGCCCGTAGCACACGACGAATGTACACGCACCAATACGGGTTCATCAGGCTCGAAGTGTCCCTTTATCAACGCCACGTGTTCCAGGCCGTTGCTTTTCTGGCGGAAAGGTATCAGGCGGAAATGTCCGTATCCGGTAGGCATGTCTACCTCCACACCCCGCTCTACCAGCGACTCTTGCTTCAAACGATAGGCTATCAAGTCGGCAATCGATATCAGCTTAAACCCATATTGGTCCGCCATCTGGCGCAGTTCGGGAAGGCGTGCCATCGTACCGTCCTCGTTCATCACTTCCATCAAAGCAGCCGCGGGATAAAGCCCTGCCAGCTTGGCGAGGTCGATACTTGCTTCGGTATGTCCCGCACGGCGGAGCACCCCTTTGTCTTGCGCATAAAGCGGGTTTATATGTCCGGGACGGCCAAAAGTTTCAGGAACCGATGCCGGGTCGGCAAGCGCACGGATGGTAGCGGCACGGTCGGCAGCCGAAACTCCTGTAGTACATCCCTCCAGCTTATCGATAGTCACCGTAAACGGAGTCCCTAAAACCGATGTGTTATTGATTACCTGGCACGGAAGGTCGAGCTCCTTGCATCGGGACATCGTAATCGGCGCACAAAGCACCCCGCGGGCATGTTTCAGCATAAAGTTCACTTTTTCAGGCGTAATCAGCTCGGCTGCAATGATAAGGTCGCCTTCATTTTCGCGGTCTTCATCATCTACTACGATTACAAATTCTCCTTTACGGAAGTCCTCAATGGCTTCTTCTACGGTATTTAGCTTTATCTTGTCCATAATGCGTTATTGTTATGAATAATAATGTTGGTCTTTTATTTGTTGTATAACCTGTCCGTTGGTCCGGATAATGTTTTTTAAATCTTTCTCCAGCCGTAGCCTGAACCGCCAGATATTAAGGTACACCAACAATCCTGCAGGTACCACGATACCTAACGCCAAGTTAAGCCAGCGGTTCCCGAACGGACTCTTATGAGCCTTAACCGCCAGGAAAGGATAATTGTTCATCGCGTTCAGCAAGATTGGATCTTTCGAATTCGAGAGTTCCTCTATCACCGCTTCCATTTGCCTGCTGATATCAGCGATGGCATCGTCCGGCTTGTTGTTCATGAATAGCTTGATATAATTAGGCAATCCTTTCAACCGATGCATACGCATATAGTCTTCACACAATGCGCTGATGTGTTCCAGCGCCTCGACATCTTTCCGGTATTCGGGTGTATGGATAATCACTTCTTTCTTAAACAGGTGTCTCGACAAGCGGATGCCAAACACCTTGCGGAAAAACGCCGCATACGTGTCAATATTGAACACCACCGAATCTTTGTTTGACTTATAAGTGAAGAACGCTCCTACGGGTGCCAGCACGAGTGTACTCATCCAGGTACCCAGCGCCACATTCATCTCGCCGCTTTTCCCGATACGGGTCGCGCCCGAGTCGATAATGTAATACACCACAAAAATCAGCACGGATATCACGACCGGCATACCCAGTCCGCCCTTGCGGATAATGGCTCCCAGCGGCGCTCCGATAAAGAAAAAGATGATACAAGCCAACGAAAGAGTGATTTTCTTGTGCCAGTCGGAACGGTGCGAACGGATATTTCCGTCCGTACTTTTGCTCATAAAGCTTTTCATCTCCCAGTCGGATGCCAACGAGGAAATCCTGTTTTCCGTCTTGCTCAATGTTTGAGACTTTTCTTGCGAAGTCATGGAATTGAAGATGCTGTCAGTATTCAGGTATGCCACGTTCAGTTTCTCCAATTTGGTAGAATCGGCTTTGGTCAGTACCGGTGTCTTGTAAGTAGAGTTAATGACATCGTTGAAGTAAGCGCGTCCTACACTGTCGGCGTGTATTTCCAACGAATCAATAGCCTGGGAGATTTCCCGCATATTCTTGATATCCGAGCGTTGGTCGAGGAAACTACCGTCCACCATGTTGAAATCAGAGTCAAACTGGATAAGCGTATGCTTTTCCTTGAATGATTCGCGGCGGTAGGGGACGTTACGTGAAATGACAGATTGGGATTTCAGGTTCTCAAATTGTTCACCATTATACAAATGAAGGAAAAGGTGCTGCTTGTCGGCGGTCAGTTCCAACTTTCCTTCTTCCGCCCAGATGATATGTGCATTTTCGAATCCATCGGAAAAGTTGTATATTAACACGTCTTTCAGCATACCTGTCTCCCGGTCTTTGTGCTTGACATAAATGTTATAACCGTCGATATCACTATAAAATACTCCTTCCGGTATGTCTACTTCAGGAGATTTTTGCTTCATGGAAACCAAGAGTGTCCATAGTTGCTTTTGGGCACGCGGACCGATTTCGTTCTGGAAAAAGAATGACATGCCTCCCAGAAACATGCAGAACAGTACGACTGGCCGCATGATACGGAGTAGGGGGATGCCTGCTGCCTTCATGGATAACAGTTCGTACCGCTCACCAAAGTTTCCGAATGTCATGAGTGCAGCCAGTAGGATGGCCAGAGGAAGCGACAGGGGAATCAATGTCAGACCTGAATAAAAGAAAAATTGGGCTAGAACATTAATCTCTAATCCTTTTCCTACTAACTCGTCTACGTACCTCCATAGAAATTGCATCATGAAGATAAACAGACAGATGAAAAACGTCCCAGAAAAGAGCAGTAAAAAGCTCTTCAATACGAATATATCTAGTTTTTTTATGCGTAGCATTCCTTAATATATGGTTGTCAGCTTGCAAAAGTAGCATAAAAAACAACGCGGAGCATGATGTTTTGTATATTTTTAGAAAATTATATACCGCACGTCCGTTTTAGCACTTCAATTTGAGAGTCCCATAGGTTGATAACGTCATCTTCTTCACCGGGTTCGGCAAAGTCTGTCACTTCTAGTGAAAGGTCTGTGGTTAGTTCATTGTAATAAATTTTTAGTTCGAAATAGGTGCGTGGCTCATCGTCTTTCCAGTGAAAACGGATGAATGATTCGGTCCGGAAATTGGTTATTTCGGCTTCTCTGGTTTCGGTCTTTCCCCATTTGAACATAAATGTCTTGTTAAGTCTGGTTACGTTATCGGCAAACCAACGGCTTAATCCGGGTGGAGTGCTGATGGCGTTCCATAAAATAGTGCTTGATGCAGGAGCTAACGTATATTCTATCTTTATTTTCTTTTTCATAGATAGTTTCAGGCTTTTCTTTGTTAAAGTTATGAATTAAAATAACGGGCGCAAATTAAACTAATTTTTTGTACACTACATAATGAATCGTCTATTATTTTTCGCTTTTCTCTTTTGCGTATTTTCCGTTTTGATGATATACGTGATAATATGGATTTCGCATATGGCTGGATATGAATGCATTGTACGTGGATTTAGCTTTTGGAGGTAAAAAAGAAGTGAAAAAGATGTGCAAAAGATGTGGAGGAAAACAAAAGAAAAATGGGCGAAAATGTTGCGTATGTCGAAAAGATGTTTTACCTTTGCACCCGCAATCGAAAAGATGGCGGGATAGCTCAGCTGGTTAGAGCGCATGATTCATAATCATGAGGTCCCCGGTTCAATCCCGGGTCCCGCTACTAAGTAATGATTTGACCGTTGGGTGGCTTCCACGCCTGGCGGTTGTATGGCGGGATAGCTCAGCTGGTTAGAGCGCATGATTCATAATCATGAGGTCCCCGGTTCAATCCCGGGTCCCGCTACAGAAAAGAGGCTGACTCGTTCGGGGTAGCCTTTTTTTTTATGTCTGTTTGTCTGTATTTGATGCCAAAAAGAAATAGTATCTGAGAGTAATATATACTGCGTTTGCCGATGCAGTTATCTGTTCTGGCAGTTTCAATGCACTGAAACTGCGGATGCAGTATATATTACTTTTCATTGGCATTTAAAGTCAGAAGCTGTTTTGAATTTATCGTGCGATGATTTGGGATGAGTTTTTGAGGCATTTTCGCTTCTGTGATGAGGAAGATAGCGGGCTATCTGACGAAGAACAGGAGCGG
>NZ_NFJA01000119.1:0-9765 GCF_002159615.1 Bacteroides sp. An279 | reverse complement strand
GGCAAACAACTTTGTAGAAAACATCTTTTCCACATGTATGGCACTGCATAATCTCAGAATTAAAATCAACCCTTGGAACTATCATAACTAATTTACATAAACTCTATTGATTTCTCAAACTAAATATCTGTATACAAGTGGATTAAAGCAAAGGCACGCCCGCAAGTATCACTCATACTTCTTTGTATTCCGTAAGGCGAAAAAGCATAAATAGTGAGCCACTTCCATACCAAAGTTGGAAGTGGCAGAAAAATACGATATACTCAGGTCTCTCTTTTCTAACTATTCTTCGGCTTGCCACCATTAAATCGCCAAATGGTAACAATGATGGCCAAGACAAAAGCTACCCACGAGAATAAAGAGATAGCAGCATCTTGAAGCCACTCTTTCTTTGTAACGTTTGATAGCTGTTTGTTGTGGTCGAACTGATACTCAAACCAAATAATATGCACAGCTGCTGCAACTACACCAAGTAAATAAATTTCTAATATGCTCATCTGATTTTGAATTATATGTTATACAAAAAGTTGAATATATATCATTCGTATATAAGCATTCTATTTCGTTTTTATAAGGATGAGGATTTTACAAACTCAGCTATTTCAGATAAGATTTTATCCAAATCTCCAAAAGACAATCCTATCGACCCTTTTGCCAACTTTGGAATCAGCGTAGAGATAGATTCGTTAGCATACTCATCCAATTCCCATTTCAACTGTTCTATTTCTTTCTTATTTGCGCTTAACAAGGGTTGATACTCCTTGTTTGTCAACTCTTTCTGGTGTAATTTTCTTTTTAGTTCCTGATTCTCTTTGGCAAGTTCTTCTTTCCTGTTTTGAAAATTTTCTTTTCTAATGCTGTACTCTTTATGGAAAGCTACTATTTCATCCTTTTTCAGTTGAAAAAGGGCGAAATGCCATTCTTTTTCATACTTGTCACATTTTTCCTTTAGACTTTCATAGTTTTCCTCCCAATCTCTTAGTTGTGCATTAAGTAAATTGACTTTGGCTTGATAACGAAACTCCTTTATGCTTTCCGTATAGAATTCCTTTGTCGTTTCACGCTTCAATATATCTATGACTTCAGGCAGTGTATAGGCTTGATAGAGTTCCTTCGCATCGTGGTAGTCAGCCAATATATCAGTAAATTTTGGCCATAACTTTCTGAAGAAATGAACTCTCACTGTTTCTGCCTTACCATCTTCAGTAACCATTGAGCAAAGGTTTCCACCACTTAACGGCGAACCTGACAAATACCATATCAAAGACATTGTATCATCTTTTTCACCAAATAGGACTGAATAAGGGCAATTATGCCACCATTCAATATATACGCCTAATGTGGCTGTTGAGAATGCTCCTGTATAGGCTAAACCGTTCCTGACTGTAACAGGCGTAAGCAACATCCTACTGTCATTGAGAATCCGTTTCCGATTGGCCAAGATGAGGAAAGAATTGTCTGTAAATAGTTTCTGCAAGTTACTCTCTTTCTCATCCGTCGGCTTGGGCTTTGCAGGTTTTTTCCCAATGCTTAAATACTCTTCTGTAGTGTCAAGCATAGGTGTTTTCTTACATAGTTCCACGATGGCATCCTGCTTAGGATAGCCTCGAATCACATTGCCGTCCTGCAACCGTATACCGTTCTCTATGATGATGTTATTCTCTTCCATATCCGTAATATTTTAAAGGGTCATCTTGCCGTAATCGGGTATAATCACCTTATTTTTGCTACCATATCTCAAAGTCACTTGTGTTGCCTCATTATTGAGATTCCACATATCTACTGCCCATTCATAATTGCACACCAACGACAAGGTGTGTTGTTTATGTCGTGACAAACCTTCCATAAAGTCCATCAGCATAGCTTGATGCTCAGGCGTAAGCACGTCCTTGTACGTCCCGTGCAAACAATAACAGTTCGTTTCCAAACAGACACACGTTTCAAACTTTCCGCCTTTCGTTTCTGTGTCCCGAATATGGAAATGAGGCGTAGTTTCTTCATCGTCTGTCTTTACATACATCTCGTATTTGTCATTATCACCGAAATATCCGATACGGGCGATATTCTCATCGCATTTGTACAACACTTTGAAATATTCTTTTGCTAACGGAACATCCTTTTCGAGCCTCTGAATGAAGTTCACTATATCCTCATCATCCGTACATTGGAGGCTCTTATATCCTATGCTCAGGAAATACTCAGTCAAACATCCCTTAATCTTGCCCCAATCGACCTTGTTGTCATCATACATCCGCTCCACATCGTCCAACATACCACATTTTAAGGAGATGGACTTCACAACGGAACTATCTTTCTCACAATCCACTCTTAGATGAAGATACATTCGTTTTAGTGTCCCCAATCGTTTCAATAGTAGGGCTTTCAATGATGAAGGCGACCACAGAGGCAGATAGCAATCAGTCAAAGCCTTGCTTATGGGGTTAAGTGAAATTATATCATAATCATCACCACCCCAATTCATATCTTCCGTACTTTTCTTCAATAATACTTTCATAGCATTCGGTTACAAAATTCTTTTTCAATAAGTCCGATTGATGTTTCCAAAACGGATGGAGAAAGTGATAATGGCTTAATTCCGTATTTTTCCATTAACTCATAGAAGCGTTCTATGCCATCCCTTTTCAGCATTCTGATATGGAAGTCAAGGAAAGCTAAAGTTTCAGCGTCAGCCTCTTCTTTCAATGCAATGGACTCTTCTATAGACGCTTGCAACTGCGAATCATACTGTTTCCATTCAGTCCATAACTTCTTATACTTGTCGTAACCATATAGTATGTTCTGATGTTGTTCATAGAGTTGCCCAAGTTCCCACTTAATCCTACCCATAATGTTTTCCATTGTAAAGCCATTACGGAAATAAGCAGATTTGGATAACCCTTTGCATGGCTTTTCCATTGTGATAGAGTAAGTGGAATAAGGGATAATCCTGCAATTTCCCTCCAATGCAATTCCTCTGTACAGCGTATTGATTTTGAAAGTTTCTATTCCCATAACCTGTCCTCCCCGTTAAAAGTCAACAACTCTCCGAAGAGATAGATTTTCTTTTTTCTCAGTAAGTCATAGTCAATGGGTGGGATAACATTGTTTCTTAGTGCGATTTGGCACATTTTCAAAATCTTGCCCATATTGTTTTCTCCGACAAAGTTACCGACATCCGTTATTTTTCCACATTGTTCTGATATTAGCTTATTCAAATCTTTCTTCTTCATTGTAGGATTGTGAGCAATCAACTCTTTCTTCAATGCTCTGCGTACATTCCTTAACTCTTTATTTTTTGCGCCCCATACAGATGACGTAGCTCCGTGATTGGCTGTGCTGTCTTCTATAATAACAACATCGTTAGGAATGGAAAGGAGCAAATTCCGAAAGTTTGAATTTCCTATGCACTTCTGCCACACCACATAAAGCATCCATTGCAGACGGATTTCCTCCCAGTCTTGCCGTACATATTTAAGATTTTTGCGCTTGATTACTTTCTTAGCCAAGAAAGCATTCGGCTCTTCCATGAGGCTGTACTGTATAGACTGTTTTGATGAAGAATCGGAAAACTCTCCACAAAGATAAGCTGCTTCACTGGTAAGAAAAATATGCCCATTCAAGGCAAATGGATAGCCTTTGCACAAATTACCAAGGCTCAGAGGTATTCCATCTCGCACATCAGTTGCCCTGCAAAAAGGCCAACAGCTCAATTTGCTTGCATCGTACATTTCAGTACGGCCAAGCATTATATCATTAAAAAGTGATTGATTGCAAGAGTTGTGGCGATTGCCACCAGTAATGTTACGGTCATCCATATTGTTTGTTTTTAATTGTTAAACAATCCGCATCATTTTACCACCGTGGCCACAATATATAAGGCTCGGTTGGTGTACATTCAAGTACTCTTGATGCTTTACGATTGCAAATATACTATTTTTAATGCGAATTATTCTCTATTTGATAAAATATTTGCCAAGCGTTGTACCTTTTTTAATATTCATATTATCCTAATATGCTATAAACTAAAAGACTAATCCAACCTAAAATTTCTATTACTATCGTAGGAACTTTGGATAATTTCTCTTTATCTTCTTGCTTTATATTAGGATTCTTTTCTTTAATTCTTTTTTTTGTTTCATCAATTAACTGCTTCGTAGTTTCAGCAGATAACTTAAGGTCTTTACTATTTAATGCATCAAGCAATGACTCTTTTCTCTGAAGCCAAGCTGAATACAAATTTGATTGTACCACGTTTTTGGCATCAAGTTCCTTTTTACTTGCCTTATGCATCCAAACGTAAAAAATAATCATACCAACAAGGGCAAAACAATGAAATGCTGTTACAGTACCTATATTATCTGAGTTTTTAACCCAATGAATAAAGAAAGATAATGTTGTAAGCACAGACCCCAAAAAGAATATAAGCCATAAAAGGGATGCAAAACAACTTATATATCCTTTATTCTCTTCTCGCTTTTTTAATGCGCTGATTTCAGCTTTCTTTATAGAATCCTCAGGTCTTTTAATCCTATCATTTTTATTTATCCCATCAATAATAAAATAAAATTTTTCATCTTTGCAGGTATATCTGATTAACCAGAAAGGTAAAATTAGTTCTTTACCAATACTATTATTGTAACTATATGAATAGCTTAAATCTTCATAATCGTTTGGAATTTGACTTTTTACGGCAGAAGATACTCTACGATCCAATATTGAATTGAAATCACTTTTCCGTAATACCATACTTTCGTCATCATCGGACGATTCCACCAATATTGACTTATCTTTTTCATCTAATTCATAATTGTCAGACAAATCATAGTATGCTAAATTAGACCTCTCATCTTTTATGAATGTATATAGTTCAGTTGGTATGTCTTCTATTTTACAAGATGGAAGTACATAATCAAAACCTCTTTGTGCTATTCCATTCATAAGATATCTCTTTGTCCTTGTTTTTGTTTCATTGCCAACTTTGTATTTCTCATACACAAGTTTTATACAAGACCAAGGAGCATCAAAGTTACAATGATAAAAATATGTAGGAACAAGATATGGCGTAATTTCATCTATAGTTAATCTGTCAAATGTGTCTTTGGGCAAATTATCTACATCAGATAAATGACACAAAAATGCTTTTATAGCATCATCTTGGTTGATGGTGAAGTTGACCATTCTTACCGTTGACAACTCTGTTTTGTGGGATTTCTTTTTACGCTTAGGTTTAGGCATAGGAATCTTAGTTCCGCAATACTCACAGAATCTACCTGCTGTGCCTTCTGCACCACAATTCGGACAAATCGCTTTGGTATTCATAAATATATCCTTGTTTATTATATCCGACTTCAAATTTTATTTGCCTGTAATCTTATCCTTTAATAATACTATCGTTCCCTTTGCAAAGTCCTTAGCACCAAAAGTATTGTTCTTCTTATATTCCTTTTGCGCCTTGGCCTTGCTTTGATAGGAATTTATATCTATTGTAACAGGCACATCTTTAGGGACTGATAGAATGTCTGTAGCCACATTACACAAGAAATTTGTTGCTGCTCTCGTATCGTCATCAAACGAAAGGACTATCCTTGCATATTCTTTGTCGTATCTATCCAATCCCTTTTCTAAGGCGTATGAAACACTCTTTTCCGTAGCAAATTTTGCGACCTTATTCAAATCTGCTTGCCAATCCTTAATAATTATGAAAATTTGAGGTTTACCACTGTTCACCTTCTCTTCAAACAATGGCATCCATTTGTTATATTTGCTGAATACTACATTACATATACCAAATGAATTTATCCCCAATCGCGGGTCATCGTCAGTCATTTTCTCTTCATCAGCAGGGTCTATCTTATCCAAATCCAATGCCATAAGGAATGTTACCTCATTCTTAGGCTCTGTATTCTGCATAGTGATAAACTCTTTAAAGTGTGATAATATAGTATCGTAATATGATACTCCGTCAGGTGATTCTATTGTTGTACGGGCATCAAACAATTCATATCTTACGCCCATCTCATTCGCTGTTTCCGTTGGTTGGATAGGATTCTGTGCTTTTTCTTCAGTTGCTGCAACAATATCATCCTTGCTCTTATCTTGGAGAAACTGTTTGCCACATACCTCACATTCTTTGGCAAGTGCAGGCATTTGACTGTGGCAATAAGGGCAGAGTTTGGTGCATAAGCGTAGTATGCTCTGAATGTCCTCACTTAAATCTCCATTATTCGCATTGTCCCTTAATTGGCCGAAAAAAGATTTGCTTTCACCTTTGGGTATAAATTTCCCCCTAAGTTTTAGAGAGTTTTCATCAAATTTGAAAACAGAACTTTCATAACCTTTCTTTATGGCTCGCTCATTATACTTTTGCACCATCTTTTCAATTTTGTCTTTTGCGTCTAATGGTACGTCCCATTCATGACTTTCGCTTGAAATATATTCCTGCGTTTCAAGCACTCCCATTAAGTTATCTTTGCCCATAGCTCACTTAATTTTGTTGGATATTATATTGGTTATGAATAAGAATATTATTTGAAAAGCTACAAGAAGTATGAGTGCTATCATTGCCCAATTATCCTTTATTCTGTCAGGGGAAAAGGCGGATAGCATAAATTCTATGAATCCCAATGCAGGGTATATCACATACAAAGATGATTTGAAGCCGTCTTTTAATGGCAATATCCCAATCAGCAACATAAAAGTGCTTGACAATATGATGATTCCACTGCTGAGAAGCACATTAAGCCACTCATAACTACTGAGTAACAGGCCAAACAAGAAGTTGGCGACAAGTAGTGTTGCACAAGTAAATAGGACTATTCTCTTCATTGTCGTATGCTTTTATATTGTAGGTAACGGTGGAGGACATTCTTCGCTAAGCAAAGATTGAAAGTCTTCCACATTGCAGATTTTATCCCACGCTTTCATGCCTTTTCTCCAAACCAATGTATCTGCATTGATTTCATTGGCAGAATACTTTTGGCATATAGCATCAAAATCCATTGGCCCAACAGATTTACCGTTAATGCCTAAGTAATAGACAATCGCTTTCGGCAATGACGGAGGAACATCATCAGGGGATAAGCCGTTGGAGAATGTCTTTGCAGCCATAGTTCCGACTGCGCCTCCTATTCCGACACCTGCGCCAAGTCCAAGTGCCGCATTCATTGCGCCTCCGCTCTCGTTTTCTGCTGCTGCATCCAAAACATCAAAGGAGCGTGAAAGTCTATAATTCTTCTCACCCATAATCTTGATTTCTGCTGCTGCATCCTTGGCATCTTTCAAGTTCAAGAAACTTGGGTCATCCTCTTTTACAGTAATGGATATGATATTGAACATTTCTATGCCTATGCCATATCTCAGAAAGACCTCTTTCAGACATTCCTTTGCGTACTCTGACAGAACTTCTACCTGAGAATTGATATTCAGCACAGATAAACCTTCTTCTTTCAGCTTGTCATATATGATAACGGTCAACTTAGATAGAATAACACCCCTGAAATATGAAACGACTTTATCCACAGAGAAAGAAGACATGTTACCGACCAACTTTTCAAGGAATGTCCTTGGATTTTCTATTCTGAATCCATATTGTCCGTAAGCTCTGATTGGAACAATAACATCATATTTGGGGTCTTCTATCTGCAATGGCGTTTGCGTACCCCATTTGCAATCAAGCAATGAAATTTGATTCACAAACCATACTTCCGCTTGGAAAGGAGAGTCGCCTCCGAAAGGCAGGTTTACAACCTTGTCTAATAGGGGGATATTTTCTGTCTTTATGGTGTAAGTGCCACTGCTAAACTCATCATATAGTTTGCCCCCCTTCACAAAAATAGCCGTCTGTTCAGGATAGACCACTAACTGAGAGCCTAAGCGGATTTGCTCCGAAGGGAACTTATAAACAAGCTCCTTGTCGTTTACTTCCCATTTTACTACATCTACTATTGCCATACTCTTATGAATTAATCAAATAGTGATGATAAAAACAGAGGCAACCCTACAAACAGTAAAAAAAGAAAGATTACAATTGCAAAACTTATGAGAAATTTTAGACATTCTTTTTTACGTTCCTCTCTGAACTTTTCTTCCTTTTCTTTATTTTCCTGTTCGATACATTGAAGGTAATATTCATATAGTTTATCCGTTGCATTCGTATATTTTGAATGGTCGAAAATCGTATTATAGAATGCTTGACAAATGAGGACAAATAGTATTTCCTTTCCTTCCTTAACCTCATCTATTTTACAGTTCTTCCAATCTAAATTGCAAAATGTCTCTAAAATATCAAGGTTATCCGTTCCTATATACATATCATCAGAGTAATCATATTTTTTTCCATCCGAAATAATGGTTTTTATACCTCTTATCCGTAATTGGTTAAGAGTGAAAGAGTAGCTAATTCTATACTGACTAATCCTATCACAATGACCTATTTGATAAGATATTTCAAGGTCGGCTATGTCATTGAACTCGTCATATTCTAAACTAAAAATCCGTTCATCAAATTTGATTTGAGGCTTTCCCTTTATTTCACTGACAGAAACTTCAGGAGAAGGTTCGCTTTTTTTCGTTTTCTTCTTCTTTGTTTTTTTCGTTGCAACCAAAGATGCACCGCAAAATTGGCACGAAGTAGACGTGCTTTCATTGGGCGCACCGCAATTAGGGCAAATAATCTGATTATCCATAACTACTATTTTTTCAGTTTGGTGGAATCATACTTTGGAAACCAAGGAATAAACCCAAAAATCTTTCGGGAAATGGTAGAAATGGCTTCATATCTGCCACTATGCTTAAATTCTCTGATAAATATTCGTTTCGCACTAATGCACTCTACACAGATTTCCACATCTACAACATCAAACAATCCATATTTACCATTCTCCTTTATGGAGAAATAGCGTTGATGATTATTTATTAAAGTAGCGACATCTTCATATACACAGGGACACAACTCTTTCCCATTGATGTTACATATTCCCTTCAAGCAATTCTTGGAAACAATCAGAATCCCTTCCAAATACTCTATTCCTGAATACTGGTGTCTTGGGATAATAGTATTCTGATTCCCATCAATAACCTCAACACTGCCATCTGCAAACTTCCTCTTATAAAGACCTTTGCAGATAAAGTCTGAACTAAGAATTTGGTCTGCATTCATAGTTTCTCTATTGACAGTATAATGACATCGGCATCTTTTCTTACTGTCCCTCTTTGCTTCAAGGCGGTTATGGCTTCAGACTCACTGCCTGAATGAAGCATAATGGTAGTTGTGGCATTGGTTGCGCTACCTGCACTTTGAATGCGATACTTTATTCTGTAGCTGTTCATAATGATAACTTTATGCACCTACTGGCTCGCTTGGTGGGGTTCTTTATTTTGTTTTTGTAGGCACATAAAAAAGGTGAGCCACTTCAACGATTTTCTCTCGTAGACAGGTTCACCACAAACCTTGGAAGTAGAGATGCACGTTTCCGCAACTCACCCAAGGCGTATATCTGATTAACGGATATGCGACCAAGGGGAGAGCGTTTTCGGTGCTTTCTAACTTCCGTTGACTGTTGTGGTGATTAGTCTACGTCAGAAACGCCAAAACACTTTCCTATATGTCTGCCAACAGCCCACATTGAGCCATTGACGCACCAAAGATACAAAAAAATCCCACCGTCAAGTTAGAAGTGCAACTCCGCCACCGCCTTCCTCCGTCCTTGGAGCGTAGCGGAAAGGGCGGAGGAAGGCGGTGGAAGCCCGGAATCAGGGTCATCCGGC
>NZ_NFJA01000118.1:0-9862 GCF_002159615.1 Bacteroides sp. An279 | reverse complement strand
CTTCTTTTTATGTTCTCCAATTGAAAACCGTACGGTTTCCATATCGAGAACGTACGGTTTTCAATTGGAGAACGTACGGTTTTGATATGGAAACCATAAAAGGATGATGTCTGGTGGGGAAAAGGATATTCATTTTTAATTATTTAAATCCGTGTAATCTGTGGTGAGGTAGTATTCTATATCCAAATCGACTTTGCCTGCATATTCTTTTGGAATGACGTAGGCGACATACCAAGGCTCCATAACATCTGTGAAGTCTGTTTGAATCCGGATAGACAAGTGATAACCGTCATCCGATTGAATCAGATTTTTTTGTAAATCCACAATTCCTCCATTAGCTATACCCTTTACCACCGCCAGCACACCCTCTGAGAACGGTACGCTTGCTTCGGGCTTTGTCTCTTCATCAGCAAACAGTTGGTCAAATTCGGCTTGGCTTTCGATATAAACCACGGTGTCTAAAGGTATGTCAAGGTCATAACCACGTCTGTAACTGATTTCATCGTATGCATACGGTAATTCCACAAACTCATCACTGCACGAAGCGAACGGCAAGCATACGGTTAATGCAATCAGGTAGAATAAGAAATGTTTCATAAGCGTGATGGTATGATTTAAATTTTTTGTTTTTGAGAGATTCTCTTTTGGATTACAAATATACGCATTCATTTTCAAACTTTCGTTCACGTATGTTTCAAAAAGATGCACGTATGTAACATCCATCGTAAATCAACAATGGTCGGTCTACGATGGATGTTTTTGGTTAGGCGGAATAGTCATTCACTCCGTCCGCAGGTTCTCCGTGGGGTTCATCCGGGCGGCTTTCAGGACGAGGGCGGACGAGACTGCCCATACGATGAGGAGCACCGCGAGGGCGCAGCCGGTGAAGAGCCACCACGTCAGCTCAATCTTGACGGCGAAGAGCTGGAGGAGCGAAATGCTTGCCCGCCACGCTATCAACGCGCCGATAAGGGTGGCAGGGAGCGCAATCTTCAGCAGATCGAGCAGGAAGAGGCGTTGTACGTTGGCTACCGTGGCTCCGTGGATGATGCGGATGGCTATCTCGGCGTGGCGGCGGCTGATTTCGTCGCGGATGTAGGCGATAAGCCCGATGAGCGCGATGAGCAGGATGCACGCGCCGGTGAAGAGGATGCTGTTGCGCACGTGCAGGATGCCATCGTAGAGGGCGTTCATTTCCAGTGCCAGGCTATAGGCGTGCTTCTCCTGGCTGGGCATCGTTTCCTCCACCACTTTCTGCACGGCTTTCATCCCTTCGGGCAAGAGTTGGCGCAGGCGGATAAAGAGATTGGTAGAGTAGGGCACCGGAGCGTAGAACATCACCGAGGGACGTTCGTCGGCATCTTCGGCTATCTGCGAGCCGAAATGAATTTCTTCGTACACGCCGCAGACGGTGAGCGGACCTTCGTGCTCGGTGATGTTCACCGTCTTGCCGATGGGCGAACCTGTCCAGCCCACCAGTTCGCGCATCCGTTCCACAAACTTGCGGCTGACCATTACCTGACGTGCCACGGTATCGCTCAGGTGAGGCGTGAAGGTGCTGCCTTCGATGACGGGGATATCGAACGCCTTGTGGTAATCGTCGCCCACGAGGTACATATCGGCGATGTTCATATACTCTTGTCCCGTCTCAGGGTTATATACATTGTTTCCGCTGCAATGTTCGGACGGCAGCTGATACCCCCACGTCACGCCCGCCACTTCGGGCAACTTTTTCAGTTCCTGCACGCAACGCTGCTGTTCGGTCTGTGTGATGCCGGCAAGTGGTACGTAAAGCATATCCTTGTATTCGAAGCCCGGGTCGTAATGGGTCAGCGCACGGTATTGCAGGCTGATGACCGCCAGTATCGCCACGAAGAACGTGGTGAGGAGGAACTGCACGAAGAGCAGCCCCAGCTTCCAGTGGCGTTTGCTCTCGGTATAGCGGCGGTAGGCGTAGGTGACGGGAATGCGTGTGTACAGGTAGCCGGGCATTACGCCGCAGAGGAGGACGATGAAGGCAGTCACCGCCACACATACGGCTATCGTAGAAGGCGGGAAGAGCGAGCGGAGGCTGTGCCCGATTTGTTCCTGCACCACGTCCTGAATCCCGAAGATAATCAGCACCGCCAGCGCGAGGCTGAGCAGCCCGTGGAGTGCCGACTCGGCGAGCACCATGCGGTAGATGTCGCGGCTCTCCGCCCCGTAGCAGCGGTAGGTGGCGATGCTCTTGGCGCGGTTCACCATGCCCGAAATGACCAGCAGAATATAGTTCAATACCGCTACCGCCAGCATCAGTATGGCGAAGGCGAGGAAGACGATATTCATGATGCGGTTGTAATCCGATGAGGAAAAGATTTCGCCGACGGGCTGGAAACCGATGTCATAATCCGCTCCGTTTTTCCTCAGGTCTTCCATCGGCAGGTTGGTCTCCAGCATCCGTTTCACGTTGTCCGTCAGCTGGTCGGGCTTCGCCCCGGGATAGAGGCGGATGTAGCTCTTGTAGCTGTCGTTCCCCAGCCAGTTGTTTCGCCCGTCATAGCGCACTTGTCCGATGGTGGGCAATGCCACCGCTACGTCAATGCGGGGCAGGTGAGTGTTTTCCGGAAACTCCTCAAAGATGCCGACGATGTTCAGCTTGAAGTCGGGATATTCTTTCCACGTCAGCGTGTGTCCCACGATGTCGGTGCCCAGCGTTTCGGCAAGGCGCGACGAGATGTAGGCGTTGTTCTCTTTCTCCAGCCCCGTATGCGGATTCTCGCCTATCAGGATGCGTCGGGGGAAGACGTCGAAGAACGAACTGTCGCACAGGAGGGCGTTGGCGGTCACTTCCCGCTGGTCTTCCGCCACGAGGTGCATACCGCTTTCCAGCCACGTGAAGCGTGTGGCGGCTTCCACTTCGGGGCAATACCGTTTCACGCCCGGAGCGGTGGCTCCCGGTGTTTGCGCATAGGGACGCCACGTGTCTTCTTGCGACGATTTGTATTGCTCGGTGATGCGGTACGTGTCTTCCAGCCGGGGCAGGAAGTTGTCGTAGCTTTGCTCGAAGATGACTTCGGCAAGCATGGTCAGCCCGATGGCGAGGCCGACACCGAGGCAGAGAATCTTGATAGGGTTCGCTTCGCCCCGTCGGAACAGGTTGTTTAATGCTTTTTTCATCTGGTTTATTTATTATTTAATTGTTTGTTTGGAAACGCAGATTAACGCGGATTTTCGCAGATTCAAATTTAATCATCTGTTTAATCTGCGTTGATCTGTGAAAATCTGCGTTTCTTCACAGTATATAGTTACTGTTTAGAGCTTGTTTCCCACCTCGGAAAACGTGCAAAATGTCCGCCGAGGGGTCGCCGCAGGCTTTGCAAGTGTTGCAAAGTGCGCGGCGAGGGTCTAAAACGCGTCTCGCAGTCGTGCAAAGTGTCCGCCGAGGGGTCGGCGCGGACTTTGCAAGTGTTGCAAAATGCGCGGCGAGGGTCTAAAATGCGTCTCGCAGACGTGCAAAGTGTCCGCCGAGGGTCTAAATTGCATTTTGCACGTTTTTCAAGGTTTGTTTTCACCACAGATTGCACAGATTTATAAAATTATTATTCGCCAAAGACACGAAGAAATAAATAATAAAATCTGTGTAATCTGTGGTGAAACCTGGATTCACTCCGTCTTCAGGCTGTCCACCGGATTGGCGGTCGCCGCGCGGTAATTCTGCACAGTGATAGTCACTTCGGTGATGAGGCAGATGACGGCGCACGCCCCCACAAACACCCACGGGCTGAGCGGCACGCGCTGGCTGAACTGCTCCAGCCACTGCGTCACACCATACCACGCCACGGGGGTGGCGATGACGGAGCTGACGAGGCTCAGCACGAGGTACGAGCGGCCGAACATCCAGAGTATCTGACCCGTCGAGGCTCCGTACACCTTGCGCACGCCGATTTCCTTGCGCCGGTGTTCCGCCTCAAAGATAATCAGCCCGAACACGCCTACCAGCGAGATGACAATGGCGAGCAGGCTGAAGAGCGTAATCATCTGCTGCTGGTCCGCCTCCTGTTGGTAGAGCGAGGCGTAGACCTGGTCGTAGAACTTCACGTCGACGGGGAAGCCGGTGAAGCATTCTTCTGCCGCCTGGCGCACGCGGCGCAAGGCGGTGTCCATGTCGCTTCCGGCACGCACGCGGATGTAGGCGTAGGGCAGCTGCCCGTTGGTGTACTTGGCGTTGGGGCAGAACACGTAGGGCAACGCGTTGGTCTTGAACGAGGTGAACTGGGTGTTTTGCACGAAGCCCTTGATGCGTGCTTGGTTGCCCCAGACGAAGTCCACCATTTCGCCCGCCTCGATGCCTGTCTTCCGCTGCAAGTCTTCGGTGGCAAGGAATATCATCGGGTCTTTGCTGATAGAGTCGGAGGGCAGGAATCCGGTGCCCGACGTGAGCTTCATCCCCATTACGTCGGGGAAGTTGGTGCTCACCTCGATGAAGAAGTGTCCGTACTCCTCGCCTTTATGGCGGAACATGTAGCTGGTATATCCTTCGTTTGCACCTAATTCCCACTTGGCGAACGCCACGTCGGCTATCTCGGCATAGCTCTTCAGCTTCGACTCGAAGCTATGGTAGGGGCTGCTCTGGTAGGGCATTTCGGGCAGGCTTGCCACGAGCAGCTGGTCGCGGTCGAAGCCCAAGGCACGGTTGCGCATGTAGCGGTTTTGCAGGAAGATAAACGCCGCCGACACGATGAGGGCGAACGACACCACGTACTGGAATCCGATGAGCAGGGTGCGCAGCCGCTTGCCCTTGCCGCTCAGGGCGTAGTTGCCCTTCAGCACCAGTGCGGGCGGGAAGGAGGTCATATACCATGCCGGATACAGTCCTGCGATGATGCCCACGGCGAGGGCTATCATTCCCGTACCCGCCACATATTGCCAGTAGGTGAGGAGCGAGGGCGTGAAGCCCATGAACGAAAGCACGTTCAGGCGGATGAGTGCCGCCGTGATGCCCAGTGCAATCAGCCAACCTACAAGGACGGTGCATACCGATTCGAGGGTGAGGGCACGGCGCAGTTCGCCGTTGGTGCTGCCCAGTACTTTCTGGGTGTTGATGCTGCGCATCCGCATCGGGGCGAGGGCGGTGCTGAAGTTGACCAGGTTGATGCAGGCAATGGCGATGATGAGCATCCCGATGACCACAAGCAGGGCGGTGGTGCTGCGGCTTCCGGTCTTCAGGTAATAGGGCGAGTGCATCGTGTAGTAGAAGTCGCGGATGGGGAAGACGTAGAGGGCGGTCTTGTCGTCCTTGTCCACGTTCATCCGGTCGATGGCTCGGGTGGCGGCTATCTGGCGGTTGGCTTCTTCTACGCTTACGCCGGGTTTCAGGCGGAAGAAGGCGAAGTAGTTCTGGCTTCCCCAGTCATCCTTCTGCACCCGTTCGCCCATGGTCACGAAGAGGTCGTTCTTGAACTGGCAGTTCTCGGGCAGGTCTTCGTAGATGCCGCATATCCGGTACTTGGTGGCGTCGGGCGTCAGGAAGTTGCTTCCTTCGATGTAGAGGTATGCACCCAAGGCGTTGCCGTCGGGGAACAGCTTGCGGGCATAACTCTCGGAGACGATGATGCTTTCGGGCTGCCCCATTTCGGCATCGCTTCCGGCAATGAACTTCAGCCCTACCACCTTGGCGAAGCCGGGCGATACCGCCCAGGGTGTTTCGTAGAAGTATTGCGGGTTCTTGGGGTCGGTGTAGAGGGCAGTCTTCCCCCATGCCGGCGCATAGATGGTACCGTACTCGAAGCCGGGTACTTGTTCCATTAAGTAGTCGATGGGTCCGCGCGGCAGGTAGCCCATGGTATGGTTATCGGGGTCGCCCAGGTTGAGCATCACCAATCGTTCGGGCTCTGGGTAGCAGTTGTCGAAATTCTGTTCGTAGCTCACCTTCATCATAATCACGATGAAAGCGGCAAAGGCGAACGAAAGCCCGAACAGGTTGAGCGCAGAGGCGGTGCGGAACCGCTTGAGCGTATAAAACAGGTTGCGTAATATCGTATAGTTCATAAGTGCTTGAGTGGGTGTTTAGGATTCTCACCACAGATTACACAGATTTTATCATTTATTTCTTCGTGTCTTTGGCGAATAATAATTTTATAAATCTGTGTAATCTGTGGTGAAAAATAAAGAGGAAACTACATTTCGGCAATGGAAGCCACAATCTGCCCGTCGAACAGGTTGATGATGCGTCCGGCATATCCGGCGTCGCGCTGGCTGTGCGTCACCATGACGATGGTTGTGCCTTCCTTGTTCAGTTCGGTCAGCAGTTCCATAACTTCTTGTCCGTTCTTCGAGTCGAGGTTACCGGTCGGCTCGTCGGCAAGGATGATTTTGGGGTTCGATACCACGGCACGGGCGATTGCCACACGTTGTTGCTGACCTCCGGAGAGCTGTTGCGGATAGTGCTTGGCGCGGTGGCTGATGTTCATCCGTTTCAGGATGTCCGCCACGCGCTGCTTCCGTTCGGCAGACGGTACGCCCAGGTAGGTGAGGGGAAGCTCTACGTTCTCCGCTACATTCAGTTCGTCTATCAGGTTGAAGCTCTGGAATACGAAGCCGATGTTGCCTTTGCGCACGTTTGTGCGGTCTTTTTCTTTCAGGTGTCCCACTTCTTTTTCGTCCAGATAATAATCGCCTGATGTCGGGTTGTCGAGCAATCCCATAATGTTCAGCAGGGTAGATTTGCCGCATCCCGAAGGTCCCATAATGGCAACAAATTCCTTGTCCTCCACGTTGAGGCTCACGTTGTTCAGTGCGATGGTTTCTACTTCCGTTGTGCGGAATGTCTTGCAAAGGTTTTCAATCTTAATCATAATAGTATAAGTGTTTATTGGTTAATAATTTCTTTTGTTTGTTCACCACAGATTACACAGATTTTATCATTTATTCTTCTGGTGTCTCTGTGAGAAATATAATTTTATAAATCTGTGTAATCTGTGGTGAAAAATTCATCATTCAGCTCTCACGCAATCTATCGGGTTGCTGTTCGCTGCACGGTAACTCTGCACGGTCACGGTGACGAGGGTCATCAGGATAATCAGCAGGCAGGCGGCGACGAACACCCACGCCGAGAGCGGCACACGCTGGGTGAATGACTCCAGCCAGCGGTTCATTACGTAATAGGCAACCGGCATCGCCACTGCCGAGCAAAGGATGGCGACTTTCAGACTGGCACGGTTGAATTGCCACAATATCTGGCTCGTGCTGGCACCGAACACTTTTCGCACCCCGATTTCCTTGCGCCGGTATTGCGTTTCGAAAATGGTCAGCCCGAACACGCCCACCAGCGAGATGATGATGGCAAGCACGCTGAAGGCGATGACTATCTGTTGCTGGTTGGTCTCGGCGGTATAGAGTTTCTTATATACGTTGTCGAAGAAATCAATCTCGGCAGCATAGCCGGGGAAGCTCTTCTCGAAGGCTTCGCGGGCGTGGCTCAGGGCTTGCGCAGGGTCGCTTCCGGCTTTTACACGGATATAGCCGAAAGGAAGCACGTCATCATCGTATAAATTAGGAGTAAATACGAAGGGCGTTCCGCTAAAGGCGGTGATGCGGTTCGAGGTGAACGCCACGTTGTCCACGTAGCCCGTGATTTCGGCTTTCCCCATCCAGTCGGCATTCAGTTCCTGTCCGGTGGGCAGGTTATACATCTTCTTAAATTCTTTAGTGGCGATATAGTGCCTTACGTTCCGCCCTACGGAGTCGCCGGGCAGGAAGTCGCGCCCTTCGGTCACCTTCATGCCCATGACCTTCGGGAAGTTGGTAGAGACGCGGACATAGAAAGGCTGTACGTGTTGCTCGGCTATGGTAAATCCTTGGATGTTGTACACGTTGCTTCCTCCCATTTGGTCATTGGCATACGCCACGCCTTCAAACTCCGGATAGCCCAATAGTTGCTGGTCGAATGCCTTGTAGGGCTGGCTCAGGAAAGGTTTTTGAGGCATTTGGGCGATGAGTAGCATGTCGCGGTCGAATCCGGTGCGGATGTTCTTCTGGTATTCGTTCTGCATGAAGATGAAGGTGGAGCACACGATGAGGCATGCCGAGATGAAATACTGGAAGCTGACCAGTGCGGTGCGGAGCCGTTTTCCTTTTCCACTCAGGGCGAAGTTGCCTTTCAGCATCAGTGCGGGTGGGAACGAGGTCATGTACCATGCCGGATAAAGTCCGGCAAGTACACCCGTCAGTAGGGCGATGCCTACGCTTCCGAAAATGACGGGCAGATAGTCTTTCAGTGCGGGATTGAAATCCAACGCGTCAAGTGCCTGTGTCTGCGTGAGGCAAGCCACGATGCCCAGCGCAATCAGCCAGCCCAGCAACACGGTGCACACGGCTTCCAGCACCAGTCCCGTGCGGAGCGAGCCGACAGAGCTTCCCAATACCTTTTGCGTGTTGATGCTGCGGATGCGCATCGGGGTGAGGGCGGTGGTGAAGTTGATAAGGTTCACGGCGGCGATGCCGATGACCAGTATGGCGATAAGAATCATCAGGCGCGTGTGCTGCAGGTCGCCCGTCTTGAAGTAGAACCACGGCTTGGTGTGGTAGTACACATCTCGGATAGGAATAACCATGGGTTTGACTTCCTTGAAATCAGATGACTTCTCCATCTTATCGTTGATAATCTTGTTCTGGACCAATTGGCGGTTGACTTCTTCGTAAGTGACTCCGGGTTTCAGGCGGACGAAAGCCAGATAGCTGAAGCTTCCCCACTGGTTGAGGTCCCATTTTTCTCCAATGCGGCAAAAAATGTCATTGGTAAGCTGGGCATTCTTCGGGAATTCCTTGTACACTCCGCTAATCCTGAATTGTGTTTCCTCGGTAGCTTGGTGTGGACTTTCCAAATAGATGTATTTACCTATGGCGCTTCCGTCAGGGAAAAGCCGTTTGGCTTGGCTTTCCGAGATAATGGCTCCGTTGGGGGTGTCCAGCCCTTCGTCATTGCCTTCCACGAAAGTCATTCCGATAGTCTTTGCAAAATCGGGATATACAGCTGCAACGTTTTCCTTGATGTATTTCGGATAGTGCGGGTCAGTATATACCAGATTACTTCCGAATTGCATCGAAAGCAGGGTGCCGCATTCGATTCCCGTGGTCTCTTGGATGGCAGCATCTACAAACGGGCGAGGCACCACCACCAGCTCGTTGTCTTTCCCGTCAATGGAAAGGTTCAGCACCGCCAGCCGTTCGGGTTCGGGATAGCAGGTGTCGAATTGTTGTTCATAACGGGTCTTCATCATAATTACGATGAAGGCGGCAAAGGCGGCGGATAGTCCTAATAAATTTAGGAATGAAGCCGTGCGGAACCGCTTCAGCGTGTAAAACAGGTTGCGTAGAATCGTTTGGTTCATGTTCGTTGTATGTATTAATTTATTAATTCTCTTTTTTACAATTTCAAATGCTATATGTCGTATGCTGTCTCTTTTCCTTAAGCAAATATCGTGCCAAATAAAATTTTAATTGATAATCAGGTGATTACATAATAATCATTTTTTTGAAGTGTCAAAAAATTAGACACTTGGTGTCAAAAAATTAGACACCTTATGCTGGTATTGGTTTCTCACTTATGCATTTGTCTTGTCTGCTCTTTTAGTCCCATTATTCTTGTGGATTTCCCAGATTCAAGCATGCCTTTTGATGAACATAAGTGGGTGGCCCGTTTCACATAAGTACCCTTGCCGTTTCACATAAGTGGTCCTGCCTTACCACTTATGTCCGTCTGGATGTGTGTGGATGTTTTTTTGTCCTGTGTGCCCCTCGCGCGCGTATAATTATATTAATGAGTACCCGTTTCAGCCATTTTTCATCAGTTTTAAGAATATTCGTCCTGTAATATGTTGTATGG
>NZ_NFJA01000117.1:0-10142 GCF_002159615.1 Bacteroides sp. An279 | reverse complement strand
GCTCCTGTTCTTCGTCAGATAGCCCGCTATCTTCCTCATCACAGAAGCGAAAATGCCTCAAAAACTCATCCCAAATCATCGCACGATAAATTCAAAACAGCTTCTTAGTTAGAAGCCAATACTTTTGTGCTATTGGCTTCTAACTAATTCCCTCTAGCTTCTTTTATCTGCTGGCATTTTGAGGATATTCATTTGAAAATCGCCTCTTTGAGCCTTGTAACCGCTTTCAGGGCATCGCCTTGCGCTTCATTGAGCAGGGTGACGAACTTGCTTCCGATGATGCATCCGGCGGCGTGGGCAGAGGCGGCCTCGTAGGTCTGGCGGTTTGAGATGCCGAAGCCTATCATCCGCGGGTTGCGCAGGTTCATCGCTTCGATGCGGCGGAAGTATGCCTGCTTCTGCTCGTTGAAGTCGCGTTGCGCGCCGGTGATGGCGGCAGAAGATACCATATAGATAAACCCTTCGGTATGGCGGTCGATTTCGCGGATGCGTTCTTCGCTGGTTTCGGGGGTAATCAGCATAATGATGCGCAGGTCATAGCGTTCGGCTATGGGACGGTATTCTTCCATGTAGTCTTTGAAGGGAAGGTCGGGGATAATCATTCCGTCTATGCCGCATGCCTGGCAGCTTTGGCAAAAGTTCTCGAATCCGTATTGCATGATGGGGTTGAGGTAGCCCATCAGGATGAGGGGGATGCGTACGTTGCGGCGGATGCCTTCCAATTGGGCGAAAAGGCAGCGTAGGGTCATTCCGCCACGCAGGGCACGGGTGGCGGCGTCTTGGATGACGGGTCCGTCTGCCATCGGGTCGCTGAAAGGGATGCCGATTTCTATCATATCCACACCTTGTGCTTCGAGGGTGCGGATGACATCGGCGGTGTTGTCGGGTGTGGGACATCCTGCACAGAAATAGATGGAGAGGATGTCGTGTTTCTTTTGTTCGAATAGTTGGTTGATACGGTTCATGGTGGTTAATAATTAATAATGTGCTAATTAATAATGTGCTAATGTGTCAATGTGCTAATGTGTCAATGTGCTAATGTGTCAATGTGCTAATTCATTCTCTCATTGTCACATTGTTCATTGATACATTGTTTATTCTCTCTATAAATGCCTTCAGCTTTCCGGCATCCTTTACGGCGGGAGCGGTTTCGAAACCGCTGTTTAGGTCGATGCCTGCCCACTGAGGGTGATGGAAACGCCGCAATGCTTCGAGGCTTTCGGGGCAGATGCCTCCGCTCAGCAGGAACGGCACGTCGCCGAGATAGAAGCGAAGCAGGGACCAGTCGAACGCCTTGCCTGAGCCTCCGTGCCCGGCACTCGGGGTGTCAAACAGCAGGTAGTCGCACAAGGGAAGGTAAGGAATGGTCTGCTCCAGGTCGGCAGGCGTGCGAGGTGCGAACGCCTTGATGAGGTGGAACCCGTGGCACCGCAGTTCGAGACACAGCTCAGGGCTTTCGGTGCCATGCAGTTGCACGTAGTCGAGGCGCAGGGCTTCGGCACGTGCGGTTATGGTGTCGAAGCCGGCGTTGACGAATACGCCGACGCGTTTGGCGTGGCGGGGCAGATAGGCGGGTGTGTCCGCCACGAAGCGGGGCGAGCGTTCGTAGCAGATGAACCCTATCCAGTCGGCTCCGGTATTTTCTATGGCGCGGATGTTTTCGGGCTCGCGCATGCCGCATACTTTGATTATCATGTCGTTTGTTGTTTGGGCACCACAGATTACACAGATTTAGTGAAATGAACGTCCGTATTTTGTCCAATTTGTTTGTAGGGGCGTATTGCATACGCCCTGATAACGTCTTTGTGGGTTAGTTGGCGCATTCGGGCGTATGCGATACGCCCCTACAGCGGATGTGTGCGGAATTCATTTTTAATAAAATTGTCACTGTTGTGAATGGGTTATAATTAATTATTTTAATCTGTGGTGAGTAAATCTGCAATAAACCGGCTTAATGCTTCTCCCGGTTCGTCGGTCTTCATGAAGGTTTCGCCGATAAGGAAGCCGTCGAATCCTGCTTCGCGCAACTGAAGGAGGGTATCGGGGCTGGAAATGCCGCTTTCAGAGATTTTCACTATGCCTCGGGGCAATGCCTCGGCAAGCCGGAGCGAATGGGACGCATCGGTGTGGAAGGTGCCCAGGTGTCGGTTGTTGACGCCCACTACGTCGATGTATTCGTTCAAGTAATCCAGCTCTGCTTCGGTATGGATTTCCAGCAAGGTTTCCAGTCCCAGCGTGTGTGCTTCTTTTGCCAGCGTGAGGCACGCTTGGGGGGTAAGGGCAGAGGCTATCAAGAGGACGGCGTCCGCCTGTACTGCTTTTGCCTGCAATAACTGGTATCGGCTGATGATAAAGTCTTTGCGCAGGATGGGCAGGCTGACCGTAGGGCGTGCCGTACGGATATCTTTCAGCGAACCTCCGAAGTAGGCTTCATCGGTCAGAATTGAGAGAGCCGCAGCTCCTGCCTGTTGATAGGCAAGGGGGATTTGTGCTGCATCCGCATGGCGGTGTATCCACCCTTTTGAAGGCGAACGGCGTTTGAACTCGGCGATAATGCCGGTAGGCGATGCCATAAGTGCCTGTTTAAGGCTGCGTGCCGGAACAGGTTCGCCCAGTTGCTTTTCAAGGAAGGCGGCAGATACCACTTTCTCTTGTCCGGCTATCTCGATGCGCTTGTGCGCGATGATTTCTTCTAAAATGTCTTTGCTCATAATTTTTTAGTTGACTAGGTGTTAGGTACTAGGGGACTAGGTTTTTAGATAGTTTGGTTTGTACTGGCAAAACTATTTAGAACCTAGTTGCCTAGTACCTATTCACCTGGTACCTGATTTAATTGTTTATCTCTACGAACTTGCAGAAGGTGCTCCATGCCTTTCCGCTTTCCAACGACTGGCGTGCCAGTGCCACACATTCTTCTATCGGCTTGCCGGGCTCGCGTGCCTGAATGGCGAACGAAGCGTTGATGAGCACACATTCGGTCTGCGCTTTCGTGGCACGGTTGCAGAGCACGTCGTCGAATATCCGGGCGGCTTCCTGCGGGCTTTTCCCTCCCGAAAGTTCTTCCTGGCGGGCAAGCGAGAAACCTAAGTCTGCCGGGCGGTAAATGGTCTCGTAGCGGTTGGTCATCACCTTGAACTCGTCGGTGAGCGAGATTTCATCGTATCCGTCGAGGTTGTTCACTACGGCGAAACCGATACCCAGTTGCTGGAGCGTGTTGGTGTAGAGACGCATCTGGGCGAGGTCTGCCACTCCCAATAGCTGGTATGCCGGCTGGCAGGGATTGATGAGCGGTCCCAACAAGTTGAACAGGGTGCGCACCTGCAACGCCTTGCGCACGCCTGCCACGTGTTTCATTGCCGGATTGAAGAGGGGGGCATGGAGGTATGCCATGTGGCAGGTCTCAATGGAGCGGCGCAATCGGTCGGGGTCGGTAGTGAACCGCACGCCGTGTTGTTCCATTACGTTGCTGGCTCCGCTCACCGAAGTGGCGCCATAATTGCCGTGCTTGGCTACGTCGTAGCCTGCTCCTGCCACCACGAAGCAGGCGCAAGTGGAGATATTGAAGGTGTTCTTGCCGTCTCCTCCTGTCCCCACGATGTCGATGGGGCTGTAGTCGGAGAAATCGACGGGGATGCGTGTTTCAAGCAATGCCTGGCGGAAGCCGGCAAGTTCGTCTACTTTGATGCCCCTCATCTGGAATACGGTGAGCAGGGCGGCTATCTGTGTATCGTTGTATTTGCCTTGTGTGATGCCTTTCATCAGTCCGTATGCTTCGTCGTGCGAAAGCTCTTCGTGGGCAAATAGTCTTGTAAGTATTGCTTTCATATTGAGTGAGGTTTATAGTTCTTGAAACGCAGATTATCGCAGATTAACGCGGATTGAATTTTTATTATAGGGCATATCCGTAGAAATAAATTTTAATCTGCGGAAATCTGCGTTAATCTGAGTTTCACAATATGTTCTGTGACGCTTAGTGCTCCAGCCAGTTTTGCATGATGCGTTTCCCGTCGGGGGTCAGCACCGATTCGGGATGGAACTGGATGCCTCGGATGTCATATTCGCGGTGGCGCAATGCCATGATGTATCCCTCTTTGCTTAGGGCGAGTGTTTCGAGGCAGGAAGGCAAGGTGTCCTTGTCGACTACCCACGAGTGATAACGCCCTACGGGAATCTCACGGGGCAATCCTTGAAAGAGGTAATCGTCGGCGATGAGGTCTACCGGGCTTTGTATGCCATGGAATACGCTGGAAAGGTTTACCAGTTTTCCGCCGAACACTTCGCCGATCGCCTGTTCGCCCAGGCAGATGCCCAGTATAGGCTTCTTTCCGGCATAGGAACGGATTACGTCAAGCAATAATCCGGCTTCTTCGGGGATGCCCGGTCCGGGCGAGATGACTATCTTGTCGTATGCTTCCAAGTCTTCCAACAGGAATTTGTCGTTGCGGAGCACGGTCACTTCGGCTCCCAATTCTTGCAGTATCTGGCTCAGGTTGTAGGTGAACGAGTCGTAGTTGTCTATAATAACGGTTTTCATTTTTTGAGTTCTTAAGTTTTTGAGTTTTTAAGTTTTTAAGTTCTTGCTTGAGTTTTTTAGTTCTTAAGTTTTTTAGTTCTTGAGTTGGTGTAAGATAATAACTTACAAACTCAAAAACTCAAAAACTTAAAAACTAAAGAACTTATAAACTCTCAGCAATCAGGATGGCTTTTTTCAAGGCTCCCAGTTTGTTGTTCACTTCTTGCAGTTCGTTTTCTTCGTTGCTCAGGGCGGTGATGCCTCCGCCTGCCTGGAACCAAAGTTCGTGGTTGCGGCTTACGAAGGTGCGGATGGTGATGGCCTGGTTCAGGGTTCCGTTCAGCCCGATGAAGCCGATGCAGCCTCCGTATGCACCGCGGTTGTGTGGCTCTATCTCGCTGATGAGTTGCATGGCACGTACTTTGGGGGCGCCGCTCAATGTACCTGCCGGAAAGGTGTCGAAGAACGTGCGGATGGGATTGGCGTCGGCGTTCAGCGTGCCGCTTACTCGGCTCACGAGGTGGATAACGTGGCTATAATATTGCGGTTCTTTGTAGAAAGCTACGTGCGTGCCCGTGCAGTTCCGGCTTAGGTCGTTGCGTGCCAGGTCTACCAGCATCACGTGTTCGGCGTTCTCTTTCGGGTCGGCAAGCAGGGCTTCGGTCAGCTTTCGGTCGGTTTCCTTGTTTCCGCTCCTTCGGGTGGTGCCGGCAATTGGGTCGATGGTGGCTTGCCCGTCTTCTATCCTGCAATGGGTCTCGGGCGAAGAACCGAAGATGCGGAATCCTCCGAAGTCGAAGTAGAACAGGTAAGGCGAGGGATTGATGCTGCGCAGGGCGCGGTAGAGCTTGAAGTCGTCTCCCTGGAAATGCTGGATGAAACGTCGTGAGAGTACGATTTGGAACACATCGCCCCGCAGGCAATGGGCGATTCCCTTGCGGATGTTTGCCTTGTGCGCTTCATCGGTTAGGGTACTGGTGGTTTCCCCTATGGGGTGGAAACCGTAGGTGGTATAATTACGGTCGTGGATGGCACGTTCTATCTCGCCAATATGGCTCGGCTCGCTTCCGTCGTTCATCTCGATGAGTACCATTTCGCTCTTGAAATCGTTGAATACGATGATGTACTTATACAGGATGTAGAGGATATCGGGTGCATCGTTCTTGGCTTCGGTGCTGTCTTTCACCTCCACTGGTTCGAAATAGCGCACGGCGTTGAACGAGGTATATCCATATACGCCGCAATAGTCGGCATATTCTCCTTCTACCCGGAAGCGGGAAAGGAAGCGGTTCATCACATCCTCCACCGTACATGCTTCGCTGATAGGAGTTTCTTCGCGCGAGTGGTCGGGATAGATAGCGGTAGCTACATCGTGGCTTACGCTGATATTGGCTATCGGGTTCAGCCCGATGAACGAACGGTTGTTTTCGCTCCCGTGATAGTCGGAGCTTTCCATCAAGGCGCTTTGCGGAAAGAGGTCGCGCACCTTCAGGTAGGTGCTGACTGGTGTATGCAGGTCGCCCAGCAGCACTTTATGATTGGTATGGTAATGGTAGGTCATTTTTTAGTTAATAATTAATAATTAATAGTTAATAGTTTAATGTGCTAATAAACAATGTGGCAATGTGCTAATAGACAATGTGGCAATGTGCTAAAAAACAATGCACATTCTCACATTAGCACATTTTCATATTTGCACATTTGCACATTAGCACATTATTCAAATACGTTTCCATGTCCTTGTCCCCTCGTCCCGATACGGTGAGCACCACGATGTCTTCGGGGCGGAAACTGACCTTCTCCAGTGCGCCCAATGCGTGTGCCGATTCCAGTGCGGGGATGATGCCTTCCAGACGGGTCAGTTCGTAGGCGGCACGGATGGCTTCGTCATCGTTGATGGCGAGCACCGTGGCACGGTGTTGTGTGGCAAGGTTGGCGTGCAGGGGACCGATACCCGGATAGTCCAGCCCTGCCGATACCGAGTAGGGTTCCAGGATTTGTCCGTCTTCGTCTTGCATCACGAGGGTTTTCGCTCCGTGGATGATGCCCAGCCGTCCCAGTTGGATGGTGGCGGCAGAGTATCCCGAATGGATGCCCTTTCCGCCTGCTTCGGCGAGTACGATTTTCACCTTGTCGTTGTTCAGGTAATGATAGACGGTGCCGGCGGCATTGCTTCCTCCGCCCACGCACGCTATCAGATAGTCGGGATAATCGCGTCCCTCGTGCTCCATCAGTTGTTTTTTGATTTCTTCGCTGATGACCGATTGCAGGCGTGCCACCATGTCGGGGTAAGGATGAGGCCCTACGGTAGAACCTATCACGTAGTATGTGTCTTCGGGGTGGCAGCACCAGTCGCGTATGGCTTCATTGGTGGCATCCTTCAGGGTTTTGTTTCCCGAGGTGACCGGGCGCACTTCGGCTCCCAGCATCTTCATTTTTTCCACGTTGATGTGCTGGCGTGCCACGTCGGTTTCGCCCATATACACCACACATTCCATGTTCATCAGTGCGCAGACCGTAGCCGTCGCTACTCCGTGCTGTCCGGCTCCGGTCTCGGCGATGATGCGTTTCTTTCCCATTCGCCGTGCCAGCAGCACTTGCCCGATGGCGTTGTTTATCTTGTGTGCGCCTGTATGGTTCAGGTCCTCCCGCTTCAGGTAAATCTTGCATCCGTATTTCTCCGAAAGCCGGTTGGCAAGATACAGGGGAGAGGGACGTCCCACGTAGTCGCGCAACAATTGGGCGAACTCTTGCTTGAAATCATCGCTATCCAATACCCGTAGGTATGCATCTTTCAGTTCGGTCACGCACCGGTGAAGAATTTCGGGGATGTATGCTCCGCCGAAATTTCCATAATACCCGTTTGAGTCTACTTGATACTTTTTCCGATTCATATTTTGATTGTTTAAGTTATTGCCAATGGGGATAAAAACAAAAAAGGCTGTCGTAAGAACGACAGCCTTTTTTGTATGCCTTGATAAATGATTGTTGGTTATGAGAACAGACAGATACACACGGACTGGGTTAGCTTACGACTTTGGGAGTAGTAAGTAACGCCACCAACGATATGTATTTGTCATTACTGAGTTCATGAGTTTTTTGTTATGTTTCTGTTTAATTCGGGAGCAAATATAGCGATAATTTTTGAAGATGCAAACAAAATGGAATCTTTTTTGTTCTATATCCATAGAAGTTTATTTGTATAAACAAGAAAAAACAACTATCTTCGTAGTACATATATAATAAGGAGAAAATTATGAAACTATTCGGTTATTCAGTAGTGAGCAGCCTGTGTGCCCTGATAATGGGTATTCTGCTGGTAGTGTGGCCCGAGGCAGCAGTGATTTATTTGGTAATAACGGTAGGGGTATTGTTTTTGCTTCCGGGTTTGTACGGGATATTGGCTTATTTTTCTTCACGTGGCAATGTTTTTCCTGTTGTAGCACTGGGCAGTGCCTTGTTGGGGATATGGTTGATTGTAATGCCGGGCTTTTTTGTCAGTATTCTGATGTATGTGCTGGGCGCGTTGCTGGTGTTCGGAGGCGTCAGCCAGCTGATGGGTTTCATTTCGGCACGCAAGCTCGCAGGTAGTGTCCCAGGCATCTTTTATGTGATTCCGGTCTTGCTCCTGCTGGCAGGCATCCTGATTCTGGTGAATCCTTTCGAAGCGGCAAAAGTGCCTTTCATCGTTCTGGGCGTGTCTTCTATCGTTTACGGCTTGACCGACCTCTTCCGCATCATCCGCTACCGCCAAAAGAAAGAGGCGGGGATAACGGATGTGGAAGTGATAGACGAGCGGAGAGAAGGCTAATAGTTCAGTCCGAACGCCCATAGTGGGACGATGTTGGCGTAGCCGTTCTCGATGTCGTCCTTTACGATATACCCTTCTTGTACGCTTTCTATTTGTTTTTGCCCTTTTTTGCGTTCTCCGATTTCAAATACTTTGCCGTCTATTTCGAAGTCGGAGACGCTGGAACTGGTCACATTGTTTAGCACCCTTGTCTGGTTCATGAAGAAAGTTTCCCTTACATTGCCGATTTCCGCATGTTCGGGCGCTAATGTGTAAATCAGGTTGGAGTTGTCAAGATAAAGCTTTTCCACTTTTCCCAATCCTCGCAGTCCGCCTGTTGTATCATGAAGTTGGGCTATCATGCCTGCCTTTTCCATGTAAATCAAGTAATTCGGAATGTCGTTCCGGCTAATTCCAGTAGCTTCCGCCAATTTTTGCATGACGGGCTTGAAAGGCACACTTTTAGCTATTACCATCAAGAGGCTTTTCAGTTTTCTCCCTAAGGTAATGTTGGCCTGTATGTGTTGCGGAATGTCCACTTCCATCGTTTGATTGATGACCTGCATCAGTTCCATTTCATATTCTTCATCTTTGGCGAAAGGGTAATAGCCTCTGCGTAGATAATCTTTGAAAAGAGGCAGCGGATGCTCAACAGGAAGCACGGCTTTGTGCGCCAATATTTCGTTGAGGCTATAAACGGGGGTTTCTATCTGATGGAACAAATGCAGGTATTCGCGGAATGAAAGCCCCTGCATGGTGTAAATAGGCATCCTTCGGCTTAGGTCGGCAAGCCCTTTGTATATATCAAGGATAGACGAACCGGAGATAACCAGTTGCAAGTCATCGTAACTATCGTAAATCTGCTTAAGCTCTCTCGACCAACCTTCATACTTATGAATCTCGTCAATAAACAAATGTTTCCCTCCCATTTTCACAAAACGGTCCGCCAGTTCCACAAGCTTATGTTCGGCAAAATACAGATGGTCAGCAGATACATAGAGTGTATCTGCCGGATTGAGATTGAATTTAATATACTGCAAAAGCATCGTAGACTTGCCCACTCCCCGCGGTCCGACAATCCCGAAAGCACGTCCGTTCCATTTGATTTGGTTGTACTGGTAACGAAAGAACTCGGTAGGCGTATGTTTTAGTTTCCGGTTGAAAAACTCATATAGTTGTTCCATAATCGTGTGGTTTAGAAAACAAAGATACGGTTTTTGCATGAAAAAAATGCAGAATTCCTCGAAAACTGCACGGAAATGATGCAGAGCCTGCATTCCAGCGTCCGTTGGCATACTTATTTCCATGAAAAGTCTCGGTACATTTGGCTTTGCAGCTGGGTGATATTCTCTTTGCAGGTATCTAAGTTTTATATTCCGGCTGACGGAACGTATATTCCATGGGCTGGAATATACGTTCCACGGCGTGGAATGTACGTTCCAGCCCATGGAATATAAAACTTATAGCTGTGAGTGGATTATTAATTGTCTTTTTGAAGAAAATGATTTTGTGTATCAGGAAACAAAAGATTATTTTCGATAGAGATTCAGAAGCTGTTTTGATTTCATTCGATAAATTTGTTAAGCATGATTTGGATGAATGCGATCTGTACCATGGCTTCCGCAGTTTCAGCAAGGAATTCGTAATCGATAGCCAGCCTTCTGAAGTTTTCCAGCCATGAGAAAGAGCGTTCCACAATCCAGCGTTTGGGCAGTACCTGAAATTTGGATGGACATTCGTCCGGTCTGAGTACGACCTCCAATATCCATCCGAATTTCTTCTTGACCCAATCAGCCAAATCTCCCCTGTAGCCTCCATCCGCCAATATTTTAACCAAGC